>NZ_JBARCR010000786.1:0-5317 GCF_049794275.1 Trebonia sp. | reverse complement strand
GCGACGTTCGAGATGGCCGTGAAGCTGGCCAGGCCTGGCGGGCGGATCGCGAACATCGGCGTGCACGGCAAGCCGGCCACGCTGCACCTGGAAGAGCAGTGGATCAGGGACATCACGATCACGACCGGGCTGGTGGACGCCTCGTCCACGCCGACCCTGATGCGGCTGGTCACCTCCGGCCAGCTCGACGCGAGCCGGTTCATCACCCACCGCTTCGGCCTTGACGAGTTCGACAAGGCCTACGAGGTCTTCGGTGAGGCCGCCAGCAGCGGCGCGCTGAAGGTCGTACTGACTCGCTAAAACCATTCGACTGCCGCCGGGGAGCGTGCCGTAGCCTCTGCGTGTGGCGCGCGATGAACGCGGAGTGACACCGCAGAGCGAAGACTTCTCCGCCTGGTACAACGAGCTGGTCTTCAAGGCGGAGCTGGTGGACCGGGGGCCGGTCCGCGGCACGATGGTGATCCGCCCTTACGGCTACCGCATCTGGGAGCTGCTGCAGGCCGACATGGACCGGCGGATCAAGGAGACCGGCCACGTCAATGCCTACTTCCCGCTACTGATCCCGGAGAGCTACCTGCGGCGCGAGGCCGAGCATGTCGAGGGGTTCGCCCCCGAGCTCGCGGTGGTCACCCACGCGGGCGGCAAGGAGCTGGAAGAGCCGCTGGTCGTGCGGCCCACGTCGGAGACGGTCATCGGCGAGATGATGGCCAAATGGATCAGCTCGCACCGCGACCTGCCGATGCTGCTGAACCAGTGGGCCAACGTGGTGCGCTGGGAGATGCGGCCGCGGATGTTCCTGCGCACCACGGAGTTTCTCTGGCAGGAGGGGCACACCGCGCACGCCGACGAGGCCGACGCGATGCGGGAGACGCTCATCGCGCTGGACCTGTACGCGAAGGTGGCCCGCGAGATCGCCGCGATGCCGGTCGTGGCCGGCGAGAAGACGGCCAGCGAGCGGTTCCCAGGCGCCGTCAGGACCTACACGGTCGAGGGCATGATGCGCGACGGCCGCGCGCTGCAGTCCGGCACCTCGCACTACTTGGGCACGAACTTCGCCAGGGCCTTCAGCATCCAGTACACGGCAGAAAGCGGCGAGCAGCAGTACTGCCACACGTCGTCGTGGGGCATGAGCGCCCGGATGATCGGCGGCGTGATCATGACGCATGGCGACGACAAGGGCCTCGTGCTGCCTCCGCTGCTTGCCCCGTACCAGGTGGTGATCGTGCCGATCGGCCGCGGCGACCAGGCCGGCCAGGTGCTGCCTCCCGCTGTGGAGCTGGCGGAGCGGCTCAGCCGGGCGGGCATCCGCGCGCACGTGGACACCCGCGCGCAGCTGTCGCCTGGATTCAAGTTCAACGACTGGGAGATGCGCGGCGTGCCGGTCCGACTGGAACTGGGGCCGCGTGACCTGGCCGACGGCGCCGCGCTGATGTCCACCCGGCTGGGTGAGGGCAAGTCCCCGGTCTCGCTGGATTCGGCGCCTGCCGTGCTGCTGGCCGAGCTGACCGCCTTCCAGGACCTGCTGCTGCGGCGGGCGACCGGCTTCAGGGATTCGCGCACGGCCACGGTGAACGCGTGGGAAGAGTTTGCGGAGGCGGTCACGACCGGCTGGGCGCTCGCGTTCCACTGCGGCCAGGCGCAGTGCGAGAGCGACATCAAGGCCGCCACCTCGGCCACGGCGCGGGTCATCCCCGCGGAGGGGGCGCCGGAGCAGGGCGTGTGCGTCCGCTGCGGCCTGCCGTCGGCCTACGGCAAGCGGCTCATCTTCGGCCGGTCCTACTAGCTCATTCCGACTCGCCTTGTCGCGCTCGCGTGGAAATGTACGGTCAGCCAATTTCCATTAGGTCATCGCGGGTTTATCATGTGGCTATTCTTCGCCGCGCGGGGGGCGTGGCGTGGGGGGGATAGGCGGGGAGAAATGGCCTCATGGGTGGCATGGGGAGTGCTGGCTATCGTCGCAGTCCTGCTCGGACTCGTCGGCACCTTTTTCAGTGTGCGCACGCTGCGCTGGTTCTCGGTAATTACCGCGGCGGTCGCGGTCATCGCGATTACCAGGTACGGGTATGGCCTAACTCAGCCGCCAAGCTCTAACTTCGCGAACGCGTTCACGAGCGGCGCGGACGCGGTCATTAAGGACCTGCTGCACGTCCTGTGGCTGGGGCAGCCCACGCCGCCGCCCGGCCGGATCGGGCGCATCGTCGTCGCCGTCCTGATCCTGCTGGGGTACCGGGCGCTCGAGGCGTGGGCGATGCGCCGGCAGGCGCCACAGCTCGATACCTCCGCGGTGGGCGACCCCGCGGACGACAAGGACAAGCAGCATGACCCGCTGACGGACGAGCTCAAGTTCCGGCTGTCCGCGATGGAGGTCCGGGCCCCGGCGATCCTGCCGGGCGGCAGCCGCACGAACGAGCTCGCCTCCATCGCCGAGGCCACCGGCAACTCCGCCGCGGGCCTGGCCGGCGCGGTCATCCAGTTCTTCGGCACGATCTGGCCGAACCCGCGCCGGATCCAGCTCAAGATACGGGCGGAAACCGGGACGAGGGTGACGGTTGAGCTGCAAAACTCCAGGACCGGCAGCACGCTGTCGACCAGGACCGTGGCCACCGCCCGCGACGATGAGACCGCGACGATGGTGGCAGGCTGCGTCGCCAGGCAGATATTCGCCATGGATCGCACGACCCCCAGCTGGTGCTATGGCGCCCTCGACGGCAGCGACCTCGGCGCGTGGCTGCTGGCCCGGCAGGAGCGGGTCGCGGCCGGAACCCCCGGCGACGTCCAGAAATCACGCGAAGGCCAGATCAAGCGCATGTGGCAGGCGGCGGATAACGGCCGGGCCGCCGGAGTGGTCAGGTACGAGCTGGCTTCGCTTCTCGACCTCTACGCCGAGGATGTCGACGCGCTAGAGCTGCACGCGCTGCGGCTGAACTCACTGCGGCTGCACGCCATGAACCGGGCGCAGTACCCCCGCTTCTACCGGGGACGTTACCGGCTCGCCATGTCGCTTCAGATGGTGTCCAATCCGGCGCACCCGCCCTTCGGCGCCGAGGACACGAAGACCACGCTCGATGACACCCTGAAGATCCTGCGCCAGGCCGGGCTGACAACACGGGAGCTGGCCGGCACGGACGTCAGTGAGCCGGACTGTGACGGGTGCTGCGCGCTGTCGGTGTCGCTGCGCAAGGAGCTGCTGACCATCGCGGCCGGGGAACTGCGCGACATCCGGCGCCAGCTGGCCCTGTGGCGGGTCGTGCGGGACACGCTGATGCACCGCGACGAGCGCGCGATCTGGCTGCCGCACTGGCGGCCTCGCCATCGGCAGGCCTTCAGAGACGGCGTGTGCGTCGCCGAGCTGCTGGTCGCCATCAGGCTGAAGTTCATCGAATGCGAGCTCGGGGACGCTGAACCTTGCACGGACGCACGGCTGAAGTATCTCAAGCTGGGCATGGACATCACGTCCGACATCGCGGGCGACACCGGCCTCATCCGGTCGCTGCTCACCGATCCGCTCGCGGACGACACAGCCCGGCCGGCGGCGGGTGCCCCAGAGCCCACGCTGTCGGATGCGCCCGACCGGGTCCGCTGGCTGCCGTGGCAGTGCTGCACAGCGTCCTGGCAGGCCGCGTATAACACGGCATGCATGTACGCGGCGTTCGCGGGCGTGGCGCCCGAGACCGTAGCCAGGGTGGTGGCCGCCCTGGAGCGCGCCATTAACAATCCAGACTGCGAAATGGAACGCGCCTACGACTGGATTTCTCGCGACCCCGATTTCACCGCCGTGGAGAATGTGCAGCTTTTCGGGGATTTCCGCGATACCCAGCAGCGGAGAGACTATCCGGAGCCCTTCGCGGCGCGCGTGCCAGAGCCTCGTCACGGGGAAAAGGCGCCCGCGGCGCTAAAGTCTGTCGAAGGGGCGTAGGCGCTGACCCTAATGGGCGAGGGCGGCCAGGGCGGCGTCGATGCTGTCGAGGCGGGCGTTCAGGTGCGCGACGTCGCCCTTCGTGGCGCTCTGTTCCGCGGGCTTGAGTGACAGGACCAGCTGCCCGGACGGTTCCATCCTGCCATTGCCGATTTCACTGACGTCGTCGCCGTTTTGTACCCGTATGGCGTGATCTATTTCGGCTGGGCGCAGCGCGAGACGGCGCAGTGCGCTCTTGATGAAGTGTCCGTCTTCGATGATGGTGGTGGGCTTGCCCTGCAGCACGCGGCTGGCGCGGGGGCTCGCGGCCAGCCAGCGGTTAAAGGCGGAGTTGATGACCACGAGAACGGCCGCGCCGATGACACCGCCTGAGAGGCTGTCGTCGTTGCCGATAATGGCGTTCTGCACAACATTCGACAAGAGAAATATGACGACGAAATCGAAGGTGTTAAAGGTCGCTAGATCCCGCTTGCCGACCAGCCGGAACAAGATAACGATAGTGACATACACGAGAAGTGTCCGGAGAACTTTTTCCAGGACGGGTATCTGGATCACGAACATGTCATGCCACATAGCACTTGGCCTTTCATGGGGTCGGGGCTTGCGGGGGCGGACGGACGCGCTAGGGCACGACTCGGTAGGCGACCCCGGTGGCCGTCCTAGTCCAGGCGGTGATGCGCTGCACATGGATCAGCAGCGGCTGGGAGAACGTGGCACGCCACTGTTCGAAGGACGTGTCGTCCAGGGACTGCGCGTACTTCTCGCGGAACTTCGCGGCCAGGAAATGCGGATGCTGATCCGCCCTGGTGACCAGCGTGGCGCGGCCCTCAGCGAGCACGATGTCCCGGCCGCCGTCCGCTGAGTCCAGGGATAGGCTGACGGCGGGCGATACCCGCATGTTCCGCACCTTCGCCGTATTGGGCATGCTGAAGATCAGCACCAGCGGATCGTGCCACGCGAACCAGACAGGGACGTGGTGCGGGCGCCCGTCGGGGCGGACCGTGCCGAGCCAGATCACCGGTTCGGCGGTCAGCCGCTCGGCGGTATGACGATCATCGCCGCGTGCGACGTCCAGGAGCGCCATCGTCTCACCCTAGCCGCCTCGACCGCGGCACTCAGGATCAGGCGTACAAGGGGCCTAACGCCGCATTTCGGCGACACCCTGGGCCACGGCGCAGGGGGCGCACAGGGACATGTCTCTCCCGGCTACCCGCCGGGTCATGATGGCGCCGCCCTCGCAGACGTTCTGGTCCTGCGGATGTGCGGTGACGCAAGGGCACTGGCAGGCGCCCCAGTTCCCGGTAACCACCGCGCGGGCGGCCTCCAGCGCGGCGCGAAGCGCCGGATCGAGCTTGTCCACGGCCTCGGAGGTCGCGGCCGTGACCTGTTTCGCCCACTGGT
>NZ_JBARCR010000785.1:0-2250 GCF_049794275.1 Trebonia sp. | reverse complement strand
CGAGCCTGGCCATCGGCGGCCGCACCGGAGACGTGCTGATCGCGGTATCCGCGGTCGCGGTCATCGGCGTGTTCTCCTACGCGATCAAGGTCACGGCTGGCACGGCACCCCGCCCGGCCGGCCCGGAAGCCCGGCGGATCGAGCGGTTGGTTACCGCGGCCACCGTCATCGAACTTGTCGCTGCCTTCGTGCTGCCCGTCATCGTCATCGCGGCCGGCCGCTCGGACTGGGTGCTGCCCTCCATCGTGATCACGATCGGGCCGCTGCTGCTCTATCTGGATCACCTGGTCCATATCCCCCGCTACCGGCCAGTCGGCTGGGCGCTGATCGCCGGGCCCGTCATCCTCGTCGCCACGATGTCGGGCACCGCGCTGGCCGTGACCACCGGCATCGCCGCCGGCCTGGTGCTGCTGGGCACCGCCGCGGCCGGCTTCCACGACCTGGCGGCCCTGCGGCCCGCCCTCCGGGCCGGGTCCGGCTCCGCACGAAGGCCTGATGATCATGTCTCAGGCTGATAGCCCCGCGGCCGGGTTCCGGCCCTTCTTCAACTCCGCCACCGGCGAGTGGATCACCTACACCGCACTGGCCGAGGACACTGGCGGGCAGCTGGTCCGCTTCAGCTGGCGCAGCGTCCCCGGCGGGGTGATCACCGAGCACGTCCACCCGCACCAGGAAGAGCGGTTCACCATCCTGGCAGGCCGAGCCCGCTTCACGCTGGCCGGTGAGGAGCTCGTGGCCGGGCCGGGCGAGACGGTCGTCGTGCCCGCCGGCGTGCCGCACTCCGAGGGAAACCCCGGACCGGCCGAGATCGACGGCGTGGTCGAGCTCCGCCCGGCGCTGCGTACCAAGGAGTGGCACGAGGCCCTCGCCGGCCTGGTCGCTGACGGCAAGACCACACCCCGGGGCGCGCCGAAGAACCCGCTCCAGCTCGGCGCCACCTTCTGGCACTTCCGCCACGAAAGCCGGGTCACCTCACCGCCCATCTGGGCCCAGAACCTCATGCTCCCTCCGCTATGGGCGCTGGCCAAGGCCTTCGGCATACGCCCCTATTACCAGCGCTGGGACAGCGGGACCGAGGTAGCCGGCCTGCCTACCGGAGGAACACCGAGATGAACCAGAACGACCCGATCCGCCGGGTGTCGGTGGTAAGCACCGGCCACGTGCAGATCCGCCCTGACCACCTGGCCTCGACCTGGCGGCCCACTGCCTGGTGGCTGCTGGCCTCCCGGCGCTGGACCGGGCCCCTGCCCATCAACGCCTACGTCATCGAGCACCGCGACGGCTGGTGCTGTTCGACACCGGTCAGGACCGGGCCTCGGTCACCGATCCCGGCTATTTCCCCGGCGCCATCACCGGGGTGCTGTACGGCCGCCTGGCCCGGTTCGAGATCAGCCCGCAGCAGACCCTCAGCGCCGGGCTGGACCGGCTCGGCTACGCCGCCGGCGATGTCAGGATCGCGGTCCTTTCCCATCTCCACCAGGACCACATCGGCGGCCTGGCCGAGCTGAGCCACGCCGACATCATGGTCAGCCAGGCCGAGTGGGATACGCTGTCCAGCCCGCTGCCGGAGATGCGCGGGCTGATGCGCCGGCACATTGACCTGCCCGGCCTGCGCTGGCAGCGGATTGAGCCGGAACCGACCGGCGACCCTGATCTTGCTCCCTTCCAGGCATGTCACGACCTGTTCGGTGACGGCAGCCTGGTCTTGCTGCCCACCCCCGGGCACACGCCCGGCTCCATGTCGCTGCTGGTGCGCCGGCCAGGCCGGCCGCCGCTGATGATGGTCGGCGACCTGACCTACGACGCTCACCTGCTGCAGATCGGCCACGTCCCCGGGGTCGGCAGCCGGCACCGCCTGCGGGAGGCCACTGCCATGATCAACACCATGCGGCAGCGTGATCCGGGCCTGGTGATCCTGCCCGCCCATGACCCGGAAGCGGCGAGCCGCCTGGCCCAGGCCACCGGCCAGGCTCCGACGCTGGCGACCGCGTAGCAGTTACAGTGCGCAACCACGGAAGTGACCTTTGACTCGGCTTGGTCCTTAAGATCCGAAACCGATGCGGATCGACCCGCGTCCCTTGATCGCTAGGCCAGCGTGGCGATGGCCTTGTGTACCGACGCGATGGCGCTGGCGCCTTCGCCGGTGGCTGCGGCGACCCGCTTCATCGAGCCGGAGTGGACGTCGCCGACCGCGAACACGCCGGGAATGCTGGTCTCGAACGGAAGGGGCCGCCGTCCCAGCGTGGCCCA
>NZ_JBARCR010000784.1:0-1782 GCF_049794275.1 Trebonia sp. | reverse complement strand
TCCCGCGGCCAGGTCGCCGATCAGCCGTCGGGCGGCCGCGCCGTCGGGGGCGACGACGGGGCCGATGACCGTGGACGTGTGGTTCTGCCAGGCGGCGGCGAAACCGGCGATGCTACGACCTGTCTCGAGGACCAGGAGCTGCCCGGCGAACGCGGGCAGCCGCCGGAGCAGGCGGCTCCGGTCGGCACCAAAAGCCGCCTTATCGACATCGATGATCGACGCCATGTCCGCTGCCGCGGCCGGGCGTGTCCGCATCTTGCTGTTATCAGCCGTGGCGGTAGTGACGGCGGGCTCGGCGCGGAACGGATCGGTGCGGAACGGATCGGCGCGGAACGGTCCCGTGAACGCCGCGCTCCGGCGGATCGTCCGGAAGCCGAGCTTGTCGTACAGCGGCTTGCCGAGGTCGGTGGCGAACAGCGTGACCGTGGCGTCCCCGGCCTCGGCGAGCAGGTGCTCCATCAGGGCGCGGCCGAGTCCCATGCGGCCGTACCGCGCCGCGACCAGCATCATGCCCACCGAGGCCAGGTCCGCGCCATACCTGGTCAGCACTACCGCGCCGGCCAGCGCGCCGTCCCCGCCGTCCGTGCCGTCGCCACCGTCGCGGTCCCCACCGTCCGGCGCGTCGATGCCGAAGACCTCGGACACCTCGAGCAGCAGCGACCACTTGGCCTTCTCCGGCAGCCAGCCGCGGTCGACCGACAGGCGCACGCAGTGCCGCAGGTCGTCAGGGCGCAGACGGCGGACGGGCGGGAACGGGACGCCATTACGATCGCTGGGCACGGTCTCCGAGCGTATTGGCCGCGCGCGGCTGATCGCCACCCCCGGGTCCAGAGGCCAGGCGGCGCCGCGAACGCGCGGCGAACACCCGCCGTTCGCCGACGCTCCAGCTGACCGACACCACCAGGTACACGGCCGCGGCCAGCGGCGCGAACGCGGCGATCACCACCGTGATGTACGGCAGCACCTTGGTGAGCAGCCCCGCCGCGCCGCCCATACCGGACGCGGCAGACGCGGGCCCGGCGGTCATCTGGCGCGCCACGACCGCGGACAGCCAGCAGATCAGCGCCAGGATCGCGAGCACGGCGGGGAACACGGCGGCGTGCAGGCCAGCCGTCGCGAGCCCAGCGCCCCCGCCGCTCAGCCAGTGCCCGCCGAGCGGCACGCCGAACAGGTCATGGGACAGCAGGCTGTTCGGCCCTCCTGCCACGGTCGGGGACCTGAAGAGCAGGTACAGCACGCTGAACACCGGCCACTGCGCCAGCAGCGGCACGAACCCGGCGAGCAGGCTCGTTCCTTCCCGCGCGTACAGCGCGGTCAGCTCGCGCTGCAGCCGCTCCGGCTGGCGGCCGTAGCGTTTGCGCAGTTCCTGGATCTGCGGCGCCAGCCTGGTCATGGCGGCCTGCCCGCGCAGCGCGCGGAAGCTGAGCGGGGTCAGGAGCAGCCGGATCGCCATGGTGAACACGACGATGGCGGCGACGGCGGCGAGGGCGCCGAGAGCGGGGCTGAGGACGTTGGTGAGGGCGAGAACGAGGTGATACGCGGCGTCCACGGGGACGCCGAAGACAGCAGTCATGACGAAGCGACCTTCCAGCGAAGAGGGATGAGTTTGCTGGAAAGCGGCCGCGATCAGGCGATCAGGTCGGCGAGATTAGGCGGCCGCTTGGGCCGCCGTAGGAGCTCTGGGTCTGCTTCGGCCCCGCGCGTCGGGGTCGCGCTGCGGCAGGAAGGCGACGCGCCACGACTTGTCCCGCAGCGCCGCGACGCGGCGGGTGACGGGAAGGC
>NZ_JBARCR010000783.1:0-2880 GCF_049794275.1 Trebonia sp. | reverse complement strand
GTACGGCGCCGGGCGCCCATCCGGCACCGACCGCGAGGGACGAGACGGCGCGGGGCGTTCGGCTAGACCGCGCTCACACGGGCCCGCTGACTCCGGCCGCCCTGGGTCTAGCCGGGGCTTCAGCAGGGACATGTCCGACCGAATCGGCGGTTCTTTCCCCGATGACCGGGCCGAGCGCCGTGACCGCGGCGGGTATGAGCGGAGCGGGACCGGCCGGCCGCGCCAGCAGCGCCCCGCTCGGCCGGGAGGCACTGGCAGGGGCGGACGGCCGGATCGTTCGGCCGAGGGGTCCGGCTCAGGCTTCCGCCCGCGGCAGGACGACGAGAGGGATCGTCGAGCCGTCCGCAGGAGCGACCAGGACAGCGGCGCCGCTCCCAGGATCCCGGACAGCATCACAGAAGACGACCTGTCCCGCGATGTCAAGGCGGAGCTGCGCGGGCTGCCCGCGGACCTGGCCGCCACCGTCGGCAGGTACCTGGTCGCCGCCGAGCTGGCCAGCGATCCCGAGCAGGCGTACAGATACGCGCAGGCCGCGCGCAGGATAGCCGCCAGGATCGGCGTGGTGCGCGAGGTCAACGGCGTCACGGCGTACCACACGGGACGCTGGGCGGAGGCGCTCGCGGAGCTGCGCGCCGCCCGCCGGCTGACCGGGCGCGACGAGTACCTCCCGCTGATGGCGGACTCAGAACGCGCCCTCGGCAGGCTGGACAGTGCGCTCGAGCTCGTGCACAGCGAGGACGCCAGGCGCCTGCCGCGAGCGGCGCAGATCGAACTGCGCATCGTGGAATCCGGCATCCGCAGGGACCAGGGCCTCGCCGACGCGGCGGTCCTGGTGCTGCAGGTTCCCGAGCTGACCGACGGCCGGCTGCGTCCCTGGTCGGCGAGGCTGTTCTACGCCTACGGCGATGCCCTGCTCGCCGCGGGCCGCCCCGAGGCGGCCAGGGAAGCCTTCTCCCGCGCCGTCGTCGCCGACGGGGAGGAGGAAACAGACGCCCTGGCCCGCCTCGACGAACTAGACGGCGTAACCCTCGAAGACCTCGAGGACCTGGAAGACGAAGACGCCGATGATGACGACCTAACGGACGAGGCCGTCGAGGCCGTCGAGGCTGAAGAGGGCGACCTCGACGACGAGGCGGACGACGACCTCGACGACGAGGACGACGTCACAGACGAGGCCAACGAGGACGATGAAGACGAGGCCGAGGATCTCGACGAGGACCTCGACGACGAAGAAGACCTTGAGGACGAGGTCGAAATCGACGAAGAAGACGATGACTCCGACGACGATGAGGACGACCTGACGGACGAGGCCGAGGACGGCGAGGACCTCGACGATGAGGATGACCTCACAGACCAGGCCGAGGACGACGAGGGTGACGCCGACGACGAAGGAGACCTCACAGCCGAGGCGGACGGCGACGAGGATGACGTCGCCGACGAGGACGACCCCGATGAGGAGGACGAAGACCTCGACGGCGAGGGACTCGGCGGCCGCGCCAGCGCCCTAGAAGGCGAAGCTCGCGACGACGGTGCCCGCGACCGGTAACGCGTCTCTCAAAAAGAAAACCGTAACTTACGCCGCTGGCGCCCCAGAAGGAGCAGGCGAGAAAACCGGCGCTGTCATACCAGCCTTTTCTGGCGGCTTTCCAGTGTGGCGATCGGGGCTGGCCTGACTTGGGCCAACTTTTGGCCCTCAGCGGCGGCGAATCACGATGACCTGCGGGTCCTCGTCCCGTCGGACGCGGATTTGCTCACCAATTCCTGAGTTTTATCACGCATCTGGCTTGCCTCGGGTTTGCCGGACGGCCATGGCAGGATGACCGGCATGACCGTGACAGGAACCTTGGAGCTCGTCGCCCTCGACGCGACGGACATTGCGGGGCTCGCCTCGTTCTACGCCGAGCTGACCGGCTGGCAGACCGTCCGCAACGTGGACGGCTGGATCACGCTGCGTGCCGGTGACGGGCAGGAGGTCGCCTTCCAGCAGGTGGCCGAGCACATTCCGCCGCAGTGGCCGGGACAGGAACGCCCCCAGCAGGTCCACCTTGATCTGCTGGTCGACGGGCATGAAGAGGCGGCACAGCGCGCGGTGGCGCTTGGTGCCACCCGGCTCGCCGACGGCGTCACCTGGATCACGCTGGCCGACCCGGCAGGCCATCCGTTCGACCTGTGCCAGCGGGACGGGGCCGGCCCGCAGATGCAGCTGTTCGCGGTGACCATTGACGCTCCCGACGCGTCGGCGCTGGCCCGCTTCTACGCCAGCCTGCTCGGAATGGAGGTGACCTACGACGGCCCTGAGGGCGCGCTCGTCGCCGGCGGCGGCAAGAGCCTGATGTTCCAGCAGGTCGGCGACTACACGCAGCCGCAGTGGCCGGACCCGGCGCACCCGCAGCAGGGGCACCTCGACGTCATCGTTGACGATCCTGGCCACTTGAAGGCGGTCGAGGCCCGGGCGCAGGAACTGGGTGCCACCCGGCTCGCCGATGGCGCTACCTGGATCACGCTAGCCGACCCGGCAGGCCATCCGTTCGACCTGTCGATTCCCTGACCCGGCATCCGGAATCGACAGACGATCACCGCCGCCGACCCTCCCCCAACGACCTACGCTAGGCCCTCGAAGCCATCACCCGCGACAGCTGACTTACGCACTAGGATGGCCCAACTCAGGTGATACCAGCCAAATTATCGTGCGGGATTAGGCCCGGATTCCGTGGGCTAATCCCGCACGATCTTTTCTGGCGGCTTTCCAGTGTGCCGATCGGGGCTGGCGTGACGGGTGTGAGCTGAAGTCGTTGCCTGACCCTCCGGGACGGCTCACCGGCGAGGGTGCGGCCGGGCTGAGCCCGCTGATTTCATGATCACGAAAGAAAAGTACGCGCA
>NZ_JBARCR010000782.1:0-1607 GCF_049794275.1 Trebonia sp. | reverse complement strand
GGCCAGGGACGCCGGCGTAGAGCTCACGACCGTGTGCGGCGGACCTCACCTCCGCCGCGGCGGCCAGGCGGGCCGTCCGCGACGCCGCCGAGACGCTCGGCGGGCTTGACGTGTTCGTGCACGCGGTCGGCGTCAACGACCGGCGCCCGGTGCTGGAGACCCCGGACGAGGTCTGGGACCGGATCATCGACGTCAACCTGAAGAGCGCGGTGTGGACCGCGCGGGCCGCCGGTGCGCTGATGGTGCCGGCCGGCTACGGGCGGATCGTCTTTCTCTCCTCCGTCTCCGGCCTGCTCGCGCACGCCGACCACGCGCCCTACGCCGCGACGAAGGGGGGCGTGAACCAGCTCTGCCGGGTCATGGCCCGCGAATGGGCGCCGCACGGCGTGACCGTGAACGCGGTGGCGCCCGGCTACACCGAGACCGCGCTGACCCACGCTTACCTGGAGAAACCAGGTGTGCGCGAGGGCCTGACCAGGCTTGTCCCCGCCGGGCGGCTCGGCACCGCCGACGACCTGACCGGCCCCATCCTCTTTCTCTGCTCAGCGCAGTCGGCGTTCGTGACGGGTCACGTCATGTACGCCGACGGCGGCCGCACTCTCGTCTAAGTAAGGACCACGCACATCATGACGTTCCACCAGCGCTTTGCCGGAAAGACCGTCCTGGTCACCGGGGCGGGCACCGGTTTCGGTGCCGCGATCGCGGTGCGCGCGGCGCAGGAGGGCGCCGACGTCGCCGTGCACTACCGCAGTTCGGAGGCTGGCGCCCGGCAGACCGCCGCCGGTGTCGAGGCCGCGGGCCGCAAGGCGTTCCTCGTGCAGGCCGACATCGTCGACTGGGCGCAGATCAGGCGGATGGCCGACGCGGTGTGGGACCGCTTCGGTCGGCTCGACGTGGCCGTCAACAACGTGGGTGACATGGCCAGCGAGCAGATGTCGTGGCGGGACATCACCGAGGAGTCCATCGACCACACCCTCGCCGTCGACATCAAGGGCACGCTGATGTGCACGCACGAGTTCGGCTCGCGCATGCTCGAGCAGGAGGGCGGCGGGTCGATCGTCAACATCGGGTCGACCGTGATCGTGCGCGGCAGCGCCCGGGCGCCGCAGTACGCGGCCGCGAAGTACGGCATCGTCGGCCTCACCAAGTCCTACGCGCACGCGTTCGCGCCCCGCGTGCGGGTCAACGTCTTCGCCCCGGGGTTCATGGAGACCGAGCGGATGCTCAACCGGGCAGACTACAAGAACGGCCGCGGTGACAAGCTGCGGGAGATGACCCCGATGCACCACATTCCGAAGCCGGAGGAAGTAG
This sequence comes from Trebonia sp., assembly GCF_049794275.1. Taxonomy (NCBI): domain Bacteria; kingdom Bacillati; phylum Actinomycetota; class Actinomycetes; order Streptosporangiales; family Treboniaceae; genus Trebonia; species Trebonia sp. The sequence goes on along the minus strand of NZ_JBARCR010000782.1, from coordinate 296 downwards.
CCGGCACCGCGCTGTTCCTCGCCAGCGAGGACGCCAGTCACATCACCGGTAGCTATCTTGTGGCCGACGGCGGCTACAACATGATCGGAGCCTGACATGCCGGACGACCAGCGAATTGTCTTCATCAACGGCGCCGTCTTCGATGGCTCGGGCGCGCCGCCGGTCCCCGCCGACGTCATCGTGCGCGGCTCGGTGATCGAATCGGTCGTGGCCGGCGGCGGCACCGAGACGCGGCCAGGCGACCAGGTGGTCGACTGCGCCGGGCTGACCGTCATGCCCGGCCTGGTCGACTCGCA
>NZ_JBARCR010000781.1:0-2375 GCF_049794275.1 Trebonia sp. | reverse complement strand
CGATCGAGGCGGGCCAGCTCCGCGCGCAGGACCCCTCGCTGGCCGCGCAGCTCAGCGTCGCCGCCTACGGCGTCGCGCACACCCCGCAGGCGACCGCGGCCCTGCTCGAGTCGAGCGGTGAGCCCTCGGCTGCCCGCATCGTGGACTCGCCAGGCGTCGTGCAGTCGGTCAGCGTCAGCCCGGACCGCCGGCTGCTCGCCGCGGCCGGCGCCGACGGGACGCTGCGGCTGTGGAATGTGGCCGTGCCCGGCCATCCGTCGCCGGTCGCCACGCTGGTGCAGGCGAACGGGCAGGACCCGCTGTACACCGCCGCGTTCAGCCCAGACGGGAAGACGCTGGCCGCGGCCGGCGCCGGACGCGTCGTGCGGCTGTGGAACGTGGCCGACCCGGCGCACCCGGTGCCCGTCGGCCAGCCGCTGACCGGGCCGTCGAACACGATCTACTCGGTCGCGTTCAGCCCCGACGGCAAGACCCTCGCCGCCGCCAGCGCCGACAAGACCGTCCGGCTGTGGAACGTGGCCGACCCCGCGCAGGCCGTCCCGCTCGGCCAGCCGCTAACAGGTCCGGCCGGCTACGTCGAGTCGGTCGCGTTCAGTCCCGACGGCAAGACGCTCGCCGCCGCCAGCGCCGACAAGACGGTCTGGCTGTGGGACGTGGCCAACCCCGCCGAGCCGTTCCCGTACTACGGCATGCCGCTGACCGGCCCCGCGGCCATCGTGACCGCGGTGGCGTTCAGCCCCGACGGGCACACCCTCGCCGCCGCCAGCCAGGACGACAAGGTGTGGCTGTGGACCCTCGCGGCCGGCACGCCGACAGCCAGCCAGGACGGCACGCTGACCGGGGCCACGAACTGGGTCAACACGATCGCGTTCAGCCCGGACGGCACGTCCATCGCCGCGGGCACGTCCGACGCCGGGGTGCTCATCTGGAGCCGTGCCAGCCGGAACCGCATCGCGATGCTGCCGCGTCCGCAGCCGGTCACCTCGATCGCCTGGGACGGTCCCGGACGGCTCGCGTCCGGTGACGCGGACGGCACGGTGTCGATGTGGACGCTGCCGTCGCCCGAGCTGGCGGCGGCCGACAAGACGACCGCGGTCGCCTACAACCCGAACGGCGCGACGCTCGCGGTCGGCGGGCAGGACGTCCAGCTGTGGAACGCGGCCAGCCGCACGCACGTCGCGACGCACCCGCTCGCCGCCGGGATGTTCGTCAACGGGCTGGCGTTCTCTCCCGACGGGCGCATTCTCGCCGCCGCCTACAGCGACCACACCGTCGGGCTCCTCAACGCCAGCACCCTGGCCCCGCTCGGCGCGCCGTTCCAGGTGACCGCCGCGGGCAACGCGGAAACGGTCGCGTTCAGTCCCGACGGCACCGTGCTCGCCACCGGCGGCGACGACGGCACCGTGCGGCTGTGGTCGGTCACCGACCCGGCGCACCCCAGCCAGCTCAGCTCGGTGCACGACTCGGGGACCTACGTGTTCACGGTCGTGTTCAGCCCCGACGGCAAGACCCTCGCGGCGGCGAGCACCGACAACCTCACCCGGCTCTGGGACGTCGCCAACCCGGCGCGCCCCGCCCAGCTCGGCAAGCCGCTGGGCGGGTTCAGCAGCTACGCGATCGGGCTGGCCTTCACCCCGGACGGCAAGCTGCTCGCGGTCGGCAGCGCGGACAAGACGATCCGGCTGTGGAGCATCGCGAACCCGGCGCGCCCTGTCCAGGTCGGCGCGCCGCTGACCGGCCCGGCGGGCTACGTCTGGGGGCTGGCGTTCAGCCCGGACGGCACGACGCTGGCGGCCGGCGTCACCGACGGCACCGTCTGGCTGTGGCGGGTCACCGCCCCGGCCAGCCCGTCGCTGATCGCGACCCTCACCGGCCCCGCGGGGCATGTCTACTCGGTCGCGTTCGCCCCGTCCGGCGGCCAGCTCGCGGCGTCCAGCGACGACGGCACCGTCCACCTGTGGGACGTCAGCCCCGGGGCGGCGGAGTCGCAGGCCTGCGCCAACCTCGGTCAGCCGCTCACCCGCGCCGAGTGGAACGTCTACGTGCCCGGCGTGCCGTACCGCGCGCCGTGCTCGTAACACCGGCCGCAATCTCGTCTTAGGAGCAGGACGTTACGGTCGCCGGATTGCGGCCCGTTCAGGCAGGCAGCAGTGCCGTCGCGAGGCTGCCGGACAGCCATCGGCTGAAGTCGGCGGTGCTCCAGCTGCGCTGAGCGACTAGCAGCCGGTAGAGGTGGCCGTCCGTGAGCGCCCAGCAGAGTTCCGCGGCATGTTGCTCGGTTATGCCGACGGCCAGTCCGTCCAGGGACGCGAGATACCGGATGAACAGGGTAGCGCCCAACAACCTGTTGCGGCTCGCCTCGGCGAGCAGCTGTG
>NZ_JBARCR010000780.1:0-17625 GCF_049794275.1 Trebonia sp. | reverse complement strand
GTAGGCGATCCCCTGAGAGAGTGGTGATTCTTCATGGCTGATCCCGCGCAGGTGCTGGAGCTGCCGATCTCGCGGCAGCTGCTGCGCGACGAGCCGATCATGCACCTGTCGTACACGGGGCGAGACGGGGGGCCGCGGGTGATCCCGATCGGGTACCTGTGGGACGGCGCCCGCTTCCTGATGTGGACGATTCCCGGCGCGCCGAAGGTCGATGCCTTGCAGGCCGACGGGCGGGTCGCGATCACGATCGACGTGCCGGGACCGCCGCCGCGCGTGCTGCTGGTCCGGGGCCGGGCCGCGCTCGAAACTGTCGACGGCGTGCCCGACGGATACCTGCAGGCGTCGCGCCGCGCCATCCCCCAGGAAGCCTGGGAGGATTTCGAGACACAGGTCCGCGCCATGTACAAGCAGATGGTCGCCGTCACCATCACTCCGGAGTGGGCGCGGCTGCTCGACTTCGAGACCACCGCGCCGGTCGCGGTGGAAAAGCTCATGAGAGAGCAGGGCCAGGCGCCCACCGACGGCTGACAGCATCTTCCTATCGGTTATGACCACTTTCGCGTCCGATTTGCCCGAATTGTCCCCACGTAAGTGATAGGAAGATGGGCTGACCGCCTGGATTAACTCGGCCGGGCTGAAGCGGATGGGCCTGGTGGGGTCCGCGGGGCAGGTGAAGGCGAGCAGCTTCGCGGCTTCCGCTGTGATCGAGGATTCTTCCACCGCGGTGAGGCGGCGGAACGGGGTGATCGTCAGCGCATCGGCGGTGATCTTCCAGGTGGCGTCCCACGCGCCGTCGATCAGCAGGGTGCCCTGGGTGGCACCGTTGCCGGGCCATAGCGGGACCGGGTGCGTGTGCGGGATGACCCGGCGACGGTCGGCGTGCGAGAGCAGCAGGTTGTCGTACTCCGGGAGGAACCGGGGCGGCGCGGGGACATCCTCCGCTGGCAGTTCCTTATCCGGGAGGTCGAGCAGTTCCGCGCCGTCGGGTCCCCGGTAGGCGCGCAGCTCGAGGCGGCCGGTCACCTCGCGCAGCCGGGTCAGGCCGGACCAGGTCTGGATGTCCGCCACGGTCGCCGGGCCGAACGCGGCCAGGTAGCGAAGAACCAGGGCATCGACCGCCTCAGGTTTGGCCGGGCCGATGGGCTCGGCCAGCCAGGATTCGGCGGTGGTCCAGGTGGCCTGGGCGTTCTTGCCCCAGATGCCGCGCGGCGGGACCTGGACGACGGGCAGCAGGTAGGTCACCGCGTACGCGAGCGACATGGGCTCGGCCGCCGGCCAGGCCGCCGCGAGGTCCCTGGCTAGCTGAGCGCGGGTCAGCGGGCACTTCACGAGCAGCCCGGCCGCCTGGGCGGCCAGCGCGTCCGGGTCGACACCGGTCAGGGTCCTGGCGTAGTTGGCCCGCAGGCCGGCCGCCATCAGCGGACCGAACAACGGGCGGAACGCGACGAAGTCCGCCGTGTCCGCCAGGTGGACGGTCGCGCGCATGATCGGGGCCCGGACCACCGTACGTTCGCAAAGAAGAGCCGACAGCTCATCGGTCGTGAAGCGGGCCAGCCTCGTCCAGAGCCCCACGTAGGGGGCGAGCGGCGCCTGGGCCTGCAGCCCGCCCAGGTGCCGGATCGCCTGCTGCGCCGGCATCTCGTGCCGGCGCAGCAGGAGCTGACGGTCCAGTGTGGCCCTGTTGAGGGCGCGCAGGCTCAGCGTTGGCTGGTCAGCCACGGGGCAGCAGCTGCTGGAGCGCCCACTTGTTGCCGTCCGGGTCGGCGAAGAACACGAACCTTCCCCAGTCGAGGTCCTGGACGTCGCTGACCTCGGCGCCGCGGGCGACGAGATCCGCGTGCGCCGCCTCGATGTCCGCGACGACCATCTGCAGGCCGCGCACGCTCCCCGGTTCGCCCTCAACGATGCCCTTGCCGATCGCGATCGAGCAGGCCGAGCCAGGCGGAGTGAGCTGCACGAAGCGGATCTCCGCGCTGACCGTGTGGTCGTGGTCGGCGTGAAAGCCGGCTTTCTCGGTGTAGAACGCCTTGGCGCGGTCCACGTCCGAAACGGGGACCGCTACCAGCTCTAGCTTCATGTCCACCATGATGTGCCTCCTCCTTGGTTCCTTGCTGTAGACCCAACGTTAGGCGGCTATTAGGAAGACTGCGTTCCTAATAGTGCGGCAGACTGGAAGTCATGCTGGAAACGTCGGCGCGGCTGCTGCGGCTGCTCTCCCTGCTGCAGACCCCGCGCGAATGGACCGGCGCCGAGCTCGGCGAGCGGCTCGGGGTGTCGCCACGGACCGTTCGCAATGACGTGGACAAGCTCCGTGAGCTCGGCTATCCGGTGCTCGCCACGCGCGGGGCCGCCGGCGGGTACCGGCTCGGCGCGGGCGCGGCGATGCCGCCGCTGCTGCTCGACGACGAGGAGGCCGTCGCCGTCGCCGTCGGGCTCAGGACCGTGGCGACGGGAGCGATCGCCGGGATCGAGGAGGCCTCCCTCCGGGCGCTGGCCAAGCTGGAGCAGGTGCTGCCCGCCAGGCTGCGGACCCGCGTCGGCGGGCTGCGCTCGATCATCACCCCGGTGCCATTCGCGTCGGCCGCGCCGACGGTTGACCCTGACGTGCTCACCGCGGTCGCGGCGGCGTGCCGGGCCAGGGAGCGGCTGCGGTTCAGCTACCTGTCGCACGACGGGTCGGCCAGCGAGCGCGACGCGGAACCGTACCAGCTGGTGAACTGGGGGCGGCGCTGGTACCTGGTGGCGTTCGACGTCGGCCGCGGCGACTGGCGGACCTTCCGCGTCGACAGGATCACGCCGCGGACGCCTGGCGGCGGCCGGTTCACGCCGCGGCCACTGCCCGCAGCCGACCCGGCGGCCTTGGCGGACTGGGTGGCGCGGCGGGTCGCGACCGGCGCGTGGCGGTACCGGGCACGGGTGACCGTGTTCGCCCCGGCCGCCGCGGTCAGCGAGCGGATCGGGCCGTACGTGGGGACCGTGACCGCCGTGTCCAGCGAGTCGTGCACGCTGGACACCGGCTCGGACAGCCTGGCGACGATGGCGGTCTACCTGGGCTTCCTTGGGTGGGACTTCCGGGTGGACGCACCGCCGGAGCTGGCCGTCGAGGTACGCGCGCTCGCCGAGCGGTACCAGCGGGCGCTGCCCGGTCAGTCCGGCTCGCGGCCGGCCTTGAGCAAGCCGTAGCTGACCGCCTCCTCAAGCGCGTGCCAGGACGCGGCGATGATGTTCTCGTCCACGCCCACCGTGGACCACATGTCGCCGGCGCCGTCGCCGGACTCGATGAGCACCCGGGTGACCGCGCCGGTACCGTGCGAGCCCTCCAGGATGCGCACCTTGAAGTCGGCGAGCTCCAGGTTCGCCAGCTCGGGGAAGGTCTGCTCGAGCGCCACGCGCAGCGCCTTGTCCAGCGCGTTCACTGGCCCGTTGCCCTCGCCGACGGCGACCACCCGCTCCCCCTTGGCAGTCAGCCGCACCGTCGCCTCGCTGGTCACCGCGCCGTCCGCGCGGCGCTCCACGATCACCCGCCAGGACTCGACGGTGAAGTGCCGCCTGCGCTCGCCGGCCAGCTCGTCGCGCAGCAGCAGCTCGAACGACGCGTCCGCCGCCTCGAAGGAGTAGCCGCGGGCCTCAAGCTCCTTGACCTTGTCCGTGACCCGGCCGATGACCTCCTTGTCGCCGGACAGGTCGTAGCCGAGCTCGCGTCCCTTGAGCTCCACCGAGGCGCGGCCGGCCATGTCCGAGACCAGCATCCGCATGTCATTGCCGACCCGCTCGGGATCGATGTGCTGGTAGAGCATCGGGTCGACGCGCACGGCGCTCGCGTGCAGCCCGGCCTTGTGCGCGAACGCGCTCACCCCGACGTACGGCTGGTGGGTGTCCGGCGTGACGTTCGTGACCTCGCTGATCGCGTGCGCGATCCGGCTCATCTCCCTGATCCCGTCGCCGTCGAGGACGCCAAGGCCCTTCTTGAGCTGGAGGCCGGCCACCACGCTGAACAGGTTCGCGTTGCCCGCGCGCTCGCCGTACCCGTTCGCGGTGCCCTGCACGTGGCTGACCCCGGCCTCGACGGCGACCAGCGTGTTGGCGACGCCGCAGCCGGTGTCGTCGTGGCAGTGGATGCCGAGCCGCGCCTGGGTGGCGAGCGTCACCTCCCGCACAACGTCGCCGAGCTCGCTCGGGAGCATGCCGCCGTTGGTGTCGCACAGCGCGATCACGTCCGCGCCGGCCTCCGCGGCGGCGCGGACGCATTCAAGCGCATAGGCAGGGTTGGACCGGTAGCCGTCGAAGAAGTGCTCGGCGTCGAGGAACACCCGCTGCCCCTCGGCGCACAGGTGCCGCACGGTGTCGGCGATCATCGCCAGGTTCTCGTCGAGCGTGGTGCGCAGCGCGAGCCTGACGTGCCGGTCATGGCTCTTGGCCACCAGCGTGACGACCGGCGCGCGCGACTCGCGCAACGCCGCGACCTGCGGGTCGTCGGCCGCCTTGACGCCGGCCTTGCGGGTCGAGCCGAACACGGCGAGCGTGGCGTACCGCAGGTCGAGCTCGGTCTGCGCGCGGCGGAAGAACTCGGTGTCCTTCGGGATCGCGCCCGGCCAGCCGCCTTCGATGAACCCGACGCCGAGCCGGTCGAGGTGCCTGGCGATCACCAGCTTGTCGGCAACCGTGAGGTTCAGGCCCTCCTGCTGAGCGCCGTCGCGCAAGGTTGTGTCGTACACGTGGAACTGGTCGTCGGGCATGGTCGCTGTCCGTTTCTTCCGTGTGGCTTGGGTTGTGTCGGCCGACAAATGAAAAGACCCCTCGTGGGAGCACGAGAGGTCTGCGCGTCGGCGTTTGTCGTACTAACAGCCGACGCGCCTGCCGATAATAATCAGCCCGGACGTCACGGGGTCCAGTGTGCCATATGGCAGGCGTGCTTCGCCAACTGGCTCAGGAGATGTGACTCAGGAAGGCTCCGGCCAGCGCCGCGGCGGCCTGCGCCTGGGTGGTGCCCGTCTCGATGACCGCCACGGCCATGCTGCCCCGGTATCCGACGAACCAGCTCAGGTAGGCGTGCGCGCCGGTCTGCACGACGCCGGACTGACCGTACACCGGCTCGCCCGGCACGTTGGCCCCGCGCGCGGAACCCGACTGCACCGCCTGCCGCATCAGCTGGCGCAGCTCGCCAAGCTTGCTGGTGGACAGCGGCGCCTGCCACGTTGACGGCGGGTCAGCGGCGACGATCACCGGCGTGCGGCCGGTGCCGGCGTCGACCTCGGCCGCCACCATCGCCATGCCGAGCGGGCTCATCAGCACGCCGCCGGTGCCGGTCACCTGCGCCGCCACGCCGGCCTGGCCGGTGACGGCAGCGGCCGACCCGGAGAACGCGGGCACCCGCAGGTTCCACGGTGTTCCGATGCCGAAGGACCGTTCCACCGTCGAAAGCTGGCGCGCGGTCAGCTTCTCCGACATGGTCGCGAAGGCTGTCCCGCACCCGGCGGCGAAGTCCGCCGCGAAGGTTGTCGAGGCCGCAGGACCCGGCTGGTAGGTGAACGTCTGGCCGCCGACGTTGGCGACGTTCTGGCAGGGCAGCGGCTGGCTGGTGCTGACGTCGCCGGTGCCGAGCAATGCCGCCGCGGACACGATGCTGAACGCCATACCCGGCTGCAGCCTGGCGGCCAGCGGTCCGTCGGGCGGCAGCGGCACGCTGCCGGCCTGATGCGCGGCGAGGGCGCGGACTTCGCCGGTGCTCGAGTCGACGGCGACGATCTCGCCGGAGTTGTGCCGCGCCGCGAGCGCGGCGGCGGCGACCGCCTGGTCATGGCTGTCGATGGTGATCCGTACCGGGGTGCCGGCCTGCCCAGCCGTGGTCGACAGGGTCGCGACCGTCTGGCCCGCCGCGTTGACCACGACGATGGAGGTGCTCGGCGTGCCGGCCAGCGTGTCCTGGTAGGTCTGCTCGAGCCCGGACAGCCCCACCGTCTCGCCGGGCTGGTAAGCGGCGCCCTCGGCCCGCAGCGCGCCGGAGTTCTCGGTGCCTATCGTGCCGACGACCTCGGCGGCGCCCGAGCCGAACAACCGCTCCGTCTTGCGCTGTGAGGTCAGCCCTGGCACCTTGACCAGCCGCGACCATATCCCCTGGAACTGCGGCGACGCGGGATCGAGCGTGAGCAGCGAAAGGAACTGGCGCGGCGGCGCGGCACGGATCTGGCCGAGCACCTGCTGATCGCTGAGCCCGGTGATCAGGCTGAACTCCGCCGCCGTGCGCGCCATGTTCGACAGCCGCCCAGGGTAGACGCCGACGTGATAGTCGGCGGACGACGAGAGCAGGGGCTGGCCGTCCGAGTCCTCCACCGGGGCACGGGGCGAGAAGCTGGTCAGCACCGCGAGCCGGTCTCCCGGCCCGAGACTTGGGTTGATGGCGTCCGGCGCCCAGTTGACGAGCCACTGCCCGTTCCGCACGGCCAGCGAGAACCGCCCTATGTAGCTCCACTGCTGGCCGGTCTGGGCCAGGTCCACAGTGGCCTTGAAGGTCGCGACCGCCGTGTCCCCGTGCTGCGTGACCGAGTTCATCGCCAGGAAAGCGTTCGTGGCGTCCAGGTCGGTGTAGGCGGCGGTGAGCTGGCTGACCACCTGCGCGTCGTTCCCCGTGGTCAGCGCGGCGGCCTGCGCGTACCTGCCCTGCTGCCAGTCGAGCAGGAACGCCTGCACGGCCGGCTCGGGAGATGACGCGCCGCCGAAGCCGGTCGCGAATCCGACGCACAGCAGACCGATGACGACCACCATGATCGCGGCCAGCCGCTGCCGGCGGGACGGCCGGACGCGGCGCACGCGAGGCTTGCGATGGCGGCTGCCGGACGCGCGAGACCCGGTTGGCCGGGGAGGCGGCGGCGGTGTTCCCGGCGGCGCGGCTTGCGCATCAGGGGTGCCTCGCGGCACCCCGGCCCCTAGGCGGGGGCGGGGAAGCGCGTAGCCGCGAGGGCGCCCAGCATGGCTACCCCGTTCGCGCGAGCCCGCTGTCACCGTCCGCCTCCGGGGTCACCGTCGTCGCCGTAGGGCACGCTCGACCTCCCTGGCAGCGTCCCGCCGGGCCAGGTCTTGCCTCTTATCGTATGTCCGTTTGCCACGGCCAAGTGCGAGCTCCACCTTGACTTTGCCGTCCTTGAAGTACATCGACAGCGGGACAAGCGTCAGGCCCTGCTCCGATGTCTTGCGGACCAGTCGGTCGATCTCTCCCCGGTGCAGCAGGAGCTTCCTGGTCCGCCTAGGCACGTGGTTGGTCCATGTGCCTTGCGTGTACTCCGGTATATGAACGTTATGCAGCCAGACTTCCCCGTCAGAGATCAGCGCGAACCCATCGGTTAGTGACGCACGTCCGGCGCGCAGTGACTTCACCTCGGTCCCGGTGAGCGCGATGCCCGCTTCGATGACTTCCTCGATCGTGTAGTCATGCCGGGCGCGCCGGTTCCTGGCGATGACCTTGCTTCCCTGCTCGCGTGCCACGTCTCTCCTGTCAGCCAGCTTGCGGCTACCCGCCTGGCCCGGGACTAACGCACCGCGGCAGCGCCCGGGCCACCGGCGGCTAGACCCGCAGATAGCGGCGGAGCGTCACGAACGACGTCACGCCGCACAGCAGCACCCCGACAAACATAGCCAGCAGTATGACCTCGACCAGGTCAGTGGCCGACAGGCCGACGTTATAGCTGAAGTATTGCTGCAGGTTGTTCAGCAGCAGCGACTTGACCCCGATGAGCAGGGCGGCCGCGAGCGCCCAGCCGAGCAGGCCGGCGATCACGCCCTCGAGCAGGAAGGGCAGCTGAATATAGAAGTTAGACGCGCCGACCAGCCGCATAATTCCGGTCTCCCGCCGCCGGTTGAACGCCGACAGCCGGATCGTGTTCGCCACCAGCAGGACCGCCGCGACGACGAGGATCAGCGCGACGACGATGACCGCGTTCCTTGCGCCGTCGAGCAGCCGGTAGAACTTGTCGAGGATAGTCATCTCGTCGATGACGGAGTCCACGCCTGGCGCCCCAGTGACCGCGCTCGCGACGATGTTGTAGTCGGCCTCCGGGTTACGGAGCTTGACCTCGAACGACGGCGGAATGTCGGTTTCCTTGACTGTCGAGACGTACGACGGGTCGTTGGAGAAGTCCTGCTTGAATAGCTGGTAGGCCTGCGTCTGCGACACGTAGGTGGCGCTCTGGACCTGCGGCATGGAGCTCAGCGTCGTCTGGATCTGCTGTTGCTGCGCCGGCGTGATCGACCCGTGGCAGTTCGGGTTGGGGCTGGCCGTGGTGCACAGATAGACGGAGATCTCCACCTTGCTCTGCCAGTACGTCCGAGTGCTGTCGACCTGCTTGACGAACAGCAGCCCCGTGCCGAGCAGAGACAGGCTGATCGCCACCACCACGATGAGCGCGACAGTCATGGTGAGGTTCCTGCGCAGTCCGACCCAGATCTCCTGGAACACGAAGTTTGAACGCATACAGGCCTTATCTCATCCCTGGGTAGTCATCTGTGATCTCGCGGGCCCGCCGTAAGCCGACGGTAATAGATGCCGGCTAATACGCCTGGCCGTACACGCCCCGCACCTGGTCGCGGACCACCTTGCCGTACTCGAGCTCGATGACGCGCTTGCGCATCGAGTCGACGATGGCCGCGTCGTGGGTAGCCATGACCACGGTCGTCCCGGTCCTGTTGATCCGGTCGAGCACCTTCATGATGCCGATCGAGGTCGCCGGGTCGATGTTCCCCGTCGGCTCGTCGGCCAGCAGGATCATCGGACGGTTGACGAACGCCCTGGCCATCGCGACGCGCTGCTGCTCGCCTCCGGACAGTTCGTCGGGCATCCTCTCGTGCTTGCCTTCCAGGCCCACCAGGTCGATCACTTCGGGCACCACGCGGCGGATGAACCGCCGCGGCTTGCCGATCACCTCGAGGGCGAAGGCCACATTCTGGTAGACGTTCTTGTTCGGCAGCAGCCGGAAGTCCTGAAACACGCACCCGATCCGGCGGCGCAGGTGCGGCACCTTCCAGTTCGTCAGCCGCGCCAGGTCCTTGCCCGCGACGTGGATGCGTCCCTCGGAGGGCCGCTCCTCCTTAAGGATCAGCCTGAGGAAGGTCGACTTGCCGGACCCGGAGGGGCCGACGAGGAATACGAACTCACCCTTGTTGACGGCGAGGTCGACGTTTTCGAGGGCGGCCCGATTCTGGTTCGGGTAGATCTTGGTGACGTTGTCAAAGTTGATCACAGGACCATCACTTCGATCTCGACGGAAGGGGACAGGCCTATCATCGGCCGGGCGGGTATTTCGGGCCTAGCCGGGCAACTTGCGGGTAACCTGGTTAAGCCAGGGAACAGTCTAGGGGGAAACTGGCAGCTAAGCCGCCAGATCACGCCAAGTGCGCCAGGGCACCGCTACCGGAAGGGGTAACGAGATGAGCTGCGAGCACCTGATCTGCGCACACTGTGCTGGCCCTGTTGTGGAGGGGCGCTGCCCGGCCTGCCGCGCGGCCCGCGCGCACGTTCACCACCACGGCTTTGGCGGTCTCACCCCGCAACTGGTCATCGCCGCCGCCCTGATCCTTCTCCTCGGCTTGCTCATCGTCACCCGCGTGATCGGGTAGCGCTCCGTCCGCTGCCCCCCCGGCAGGCCCCGCCTTAAGGGCTATGCGCTTTTTTCGTCCTGAGAATTGATGAAGCACGCGTATTCGCGACATAATCACTAGTCTTCGGCGACTGGCGGGTGGGCGTCATGTCTCTGCCGCACCACACGAACAGGTAGGGGTTTTCAGATGAGTACTCCCAGCCGTGATCCCGAGGAGGGACCGGACAGCCAGTACGCACCGAGCTCCGGGCCGGCCGGCGCGCCGGACGCGGAAGCTCCGGCGAACACGCCAGCCGCTGAAGCGCCGGCGGCAAATGAGCCCGCGGAGACGCGCTTCGACATGCCGGCCGTGACGGACCACGAGGACATGGCGGCCGAGCGAGAGCCCTCGGGCGCGCTGGCGCCGGAAGAGATGGCCTTCGTGCCGGACAGGGAAGAGCCGGCCGACACTCCTGCCGTGGAGCAGACGCTCTCCGACATGCCTGTCGTAGCGGAGCCGGTGGCCGCTGACAGGCCGGCGTTCGACACGCTCGGCCCGGAAGAGCCGGCGTATGACACGTTCGGCCCGGAAGAGCCGGCGTTCGACACGTTCGCGCCTGAGGACCCAGAGGTCGCCGAGGCCATACACGAGGCGGCGCCAAACTGGCCGCCGCTGGTGCAGAGGATGACTCTCGGCCAGGCGATCGTGATGGTGACCGGCGTCCTGCTGTTCATCTGGGGCTTCCTCCCCTGGTACAGCGACGCGGGCGGCAGCGCCAACGCGTGGTCCACGGAAACGATCCCCGGCCTGCTGCTGACGGCCACCTGGGTACCGCTGCTGAGCCTCGCGATCGTCGTCTTCACAGCGATCAAGGTCTTCGGCAACGGCTTCCCCGACGCGGTGCTGGGTTTCACCTGGGCGCAGCTGTCCATCGTGGTCGGGTTCATCGACGTCCTGATCAGCCTCGGGTTCCTGGTGGCGAACCGCAGCCTCGGCAGCCTGGGCAGCCTGAACCTCGGCCCGGGCCTGATCCTGACCTTCATCACCTCGCTGGTCTTGCTGGGTGGCGCCGTCCTCGACCACCTCGGCAGGGGCTCGGACTTCTTCAGGGGCGGCCGTCAGCGGCGGGTGGCACCAGGTGCCGGGGACGTCGGGGGCGCCGGGGGTGCCGGAGGTCCCGCGGCCTAGGCCTGCTTGGTTCCGTTCTCACCGCGGCGCAGCCAGCGGATCTCCGCGTCGATGAAGTCGTCGATCTCGCCGTCGAGAACGGATTCCGCCTGCGACGTCTCGTAGCCCGTTCGCTGGTCCTTCACCATCTGATACGGGTAGAGGACGTAGTTGCGGATCTGCGACCCCCAGGCGCGGCCGCCGTCGCCCTTGAGGGCGGCGAGCTCCTGCGCCTCCTGCTCGCGGCGGCGCTCGAGGAGCTTGGCCTGCAGCACGGCCATCGCTGAGGCCCGGTTCTGGATCTGGCTCCGCTCGTTCTGGCAGGACACCACGATGCCGGTCGGCAGGTGCGTGATCCGGACGGCCGAGTCGGTCGTGTTGACGCCCTGGCCGCCGGGCCCTGAGGAGCGGAACACGTCCACCCGGATCTCGTCCTCGGGGATCTCGACGTGATCGGTCTGCTCGACCACGGGCATCACGTCCACCCCGGCGAACGAGGTCTGCCTGCGGCCCTGGTTGTCGTACTTGGAGATGCGGACCATGCGGTGCGTGCCCTGCTCGCCGCGCAGCGTGCCATACGCGTACGGCGCCTTCACCGCGAACGTGGTGGACTTGATGCCCGCCTCACCGTAGGACACGTCGAAGACCTCGGCCGGGTACCTGTGCCGTTCCGCCCAGCGCAGGTACATGCGCTGCAGGTTTCCCGCGAAGTCCTCCGCGTCCGCCCCGCCCGCCTGCGAGTTGATCGTGATCAGCGCCTCGCGGTTGTCGTACTCGCCGTTCAGCAGGGTGCGGATCTCGAGCAGGTCGACCTCCTTGCGCAGCCGGGCGAGGTCGCCAGCCGCCTCGTCCCTGGCGGACTGGTCGTGCTCGTCGTCGGCAAGCTCGAACAGTACGCGAGTGTCGTCGAGGCGCTGCCGCAGGTTCTCTAGCCGCGACATTTCGCCTTCCAAGTAGGAAAGCCGCCTGGTGACCTGCTGGGCGCGCGTCTGGTCTTCCCACAGGGCCGGGTCCGCGGCCTGCTCGCGAAGGTCAACGGCCTCGGTCCGCATCGCCTCCGGGTCCAGTACGGCTTCGATGGTGTCGAGCTTTGACGACAGTTCCGATATCTCATCGGCGGGATCGGTAGCTGCCATGCGGGAAAGCCTACGCGAGAAAAGGCTTATCAGCGTATTGAGGAAGGCGAGACGCCACGGTAGCAGACGAAGAGCCGGTATCCTCCCGATTCGTGGCAGACAGAAAGTGCCGGACGCGCATGCTGGCCTGGGCAGGCGCGGCACTAGCCTTGACAGCGGCGCTCGCCGCCGCAGGCTGCACCTCGACCCCCGCGACCACCAGCGCGGGCACCCAGGCGGGCAGCACCACCCCGGAAGTGACCACCGCGCAGGCTGGCCAGGTCTTCGCTGCCTACGTAGCCGTCGCCGACCGCGCGGCCAGCACCGGCGACGCGTCGCTGGCGCTCTCCAACGTCACAGGCGTGCAGAAGCTGACGATCACCACCCAGCTCAAGGCCGCCAAGTCCGGCACCGGAGCGCTGGCCAGGTACCGTTACGGCCCCCCCGCCGTCGTCCTGCCGCGGCAGGACGGATATCCGCGCTGGTTCGTCGCCAGCGTGACGCGCTCGCTCGTCGGCCGGCCAGGCAGCCCAGGCGGGACCGCCGGGCTCTCGCTCGCCGCCACCGGTCGGGTGCTGATGGTGTTCGTGCAAGGCAGCGCGACCGCCCCCTGGCTGCTGTCCAGTACCTCGCAGCTGCCGGCCGGCGTGTCCGTGCCGCCGCTCGCCACCGACAGCGCCGGCTACGTGGCCACGGTGCCGCTGAACAGCGGCGCGCAACTCGCCCGCCCCGACGCCACGGGACCGCTGCAGGCCGCCGTGGTGGACGACGGTCCGGCCAGTCCCGCCACGAAGGTGGTCGCCGCGGGGAACCTCACCACCGGCATCTACGCGGCGGCACGCGCCGCCATGACTGCGCCGGCCGGCGACCTCTACCAATGGGAGCTGGAAGGCACCCACTACTCGAACGTCGCGCTACGCACGGCCGACGGCGGCGCGCTGGTCTTCTACGAGATGTACCTGGACAGCGCCGTCGAGGTCCCGGCCATCCTGAACAAGGGCGTGGTCAAGACCGGGCCGCCCATCACCGTCCCCGGTTACCTGGCCTTCCTGCTGACACCCGGCCAGCCGGTGCCGCGGCTAAGCCTCGATACCCAGCAGCTGCTTTCCTTCGCTGCTGTCGACCCGCCGGCCGGGACCGCGTCGACAGCAGCGAAGATCCAGGTCATCGCCATCGGCGGCGGCCTGACCTACGCCAGCGCCGCCTGAGCGGGCAGCGGCGCCACCAGCGTCCTGATCACCCGGGTAGCCACCTCCAGGGTGGTGAACGTGAACCGCTCGCTCTGCCAGATCTCGGCGAGCGTCGCCTCCGCACGGGAAACGGCGGCCGCGTTCCGCGCCTCCCAGGCGGCGACCCGCTCGGCGGCCTGCGACTGCCCGTCGGCGGAGTGGCGGTCCCCGTCGATCGCGAGCACGTCCCTGGTCAGCGCCGCGTGCGCGGCGTACAGGTCGTCCCGCAGCGCCGACCGCGCCATGGACGCCCAGCGGTCTTCGCGCGGCAGCCCCACGATCAGCTCGCGGAGCCGGTCGAGCTGCAGCCGCTCGGCGAGCGCGAAGTACACCGCCGCGGTCTCCTCCACGCCGCGGGAGGTCATCGCCGCGCTCGTCACGATGTCGAAGGCCGAGTAGGACGGGACCATGGCCGCCGCCTCGTCGGCTAGCCCGGCGGGCACGCCGCGGGCGGCGAAGGCCGCGCGCCGCTCTTCGTAGCTGGTCAGATCGCTGCCGGACAGCACCTTGGGTATTCCGGACCGTACCGTCGCGACTCCCTCGCTCAGCGAGTTCACCGTCTCCGCGACACCGAACGGCGGACGCTTGTTCATCAGCAGCCACCGGGTGGCCCGCTCCACGAGCTTGCGCGCCTCGAGGACCAGCAGGATCCTGGCCTCCACGTCGACCTGGCCGGCCAGCTGCCCGAGCCGCCGCCAGAACGCGGGCATGTCGAACACCTCGCGGGCGACCAGCCAGGCACGGGTGATGTCCGGCACCGGCAGCCCCGTCTCTTCCTCCAGCCGGAACAGGAACGTGCTGCCCCCGGTGTCCACCATCTCGTTGACCAGCGAGGTGGTGATGATCTCGCGGCGCAGCCGGTGCGCGCTCATCCGCTCCGCGAACCTCGTGCGCAGCGGCGCCGGGAAGTAGCTGGTGAGCATGGTGCGCAGGTACGGGTCGTCGGGCAGGTCGGAGCCGAGCACCTGCTGGCCGGCCGCGATCTTGGTGTGCGCGAGCAGCAAGGCCAGCTCCGGGGTGGTCAGGCCGGTACCCGCTGACCGCCTGGCGGCGATCTCCTTGCCGGTCGGCAGCACGTCGCCCTCCAGCGACAGCTGCTTGTCCCTGGCGAGCTGGCGCAGGTACCTGGCGTGCACGTGGAGCAGCCGAGGGGCCTGGTAGCGGGCGGCGGCCAGCGCCATGTTCTGCCCGTCGTTGTGCCGCAGCACGAGCGCGGCGACCTCGTCGGTCATCTCGTGCAGCAGCCTGGCGCGCTCGGCATGGTCGATGCCGCCGGCCATCAGGATCTTGATGTTGACCTCGTGGTCGGAGGTGTCCACGCCGGCCGAGTTGTCGATGAAGTCGGTGTTGACGAGGCCGCCGCTGAGCGCGTACTCGATGCGCGCGGCCTGCGTCAGCCCGAGGTTGCCGCCCTCCGCGACGACCCGGGCGCGCAGCTCGGTCGCGTCGATCCGCACCGCGTCGCTGGACCGGTCGCCCGCGTCCGCGTGCGTCTCGTGCGAGGCCTTCACGTACGTGCCGATGCCGCCGTTCCACAGCAGGTCGACCGGGGCCTTCAGGATCGCGGAGATCAGCTCGTCGGGGGACAGCGAGAGCGTCCCTTCGGCGATGCCGAGCGCCGCGCGTGCCTGCGCGGTCAGCGGGACCGCCTTGACGTCCCGCCGCCAGATGCCGCCGCCCGGCGAGATCAGCGCCGCGTCGTAGTCCGCCCACGAGGAGCGGGGCAGGCCGAACAGCCGCTCGCGCTCGGCGAAGCTGGCCGCGGGATCCGGGTCCGGGTCGAGGAACACGTGCCGGTGGTCGAAGGCCGCGACCAGCTTGATGTGCCTGGACAGCAGCATGCCGTTGCCGAACACGTCGCCGGACATGTCTCCGATGCCCGCGACCGTGAAGTCGTCGGTGTCCGGGTTCAGCCGCAGCGCGGCGAAGTGCCAGCGCACGGACTCCCAGGCGCCGCGCGCGGTGATGCCCATCTTCTTGTGGTCGTAGCCCTCCGAGCCGCCGGACGCGAACGCGTCACCGAGCCAGAACCCGTACCGTTCCGCGATCTTGTTCGCGATGTCGGAGAACGTCGCGGTGCCCTTGTCCGCGGCCACCACCAGGTAGGGGTCGTCGCCGTCGAGACGGACCACGCCGTGCGGCGGCACCACCTGGCCGTCCACGATGTTGTCGGTGATGTCGAGCATCCCGCTGATGAACATCTGGTAGCAGGCGAGCACTTCCGCCGCATGCGCCTCGCGGTCGGCCGGGTCCGGCAGCCGCTTGCAGACGAAGCCGCCCTTGGCGCCGGACGGGACGATGACCGCGTTCTTCACCTCCTGCGCCTTGACCAGGCCGAGCACCTCGGTACGGAAGTCCTCGGGCCGCTCTGACCAGCGCAGCCCGCCCCGCGCGACCGCGCCGAACCGCAGGTGCACCGCCTCGAACCGCGGCGAATACACGAAGATCTCGAACTTGGGTCGCGGCGCGGGCACCCCGGGCACGCCCTCAGGCGCGAGCTTGAGCACCAGGTACGCGGCCTCGCCCGCGGCCTGGAAGTAGTTCGTGCGCAAGGTGGCCTCGATGAGGGCCAGGTAGGAGCGGAGGATGCGGTCGTGGTCGAGGCTCACCACCTCGTCCAGGGCGCCGCGCAGCTCTTCTGAGATCGCCTCGCTGCGCTCGGCCGCGCCGGCCTGCCGCGCCGGGTCGAACCTGGACTCGAACAGCCGGACAAGCAGCCGCGCGATCGCCGGGTTTGCGCGCAGCACCCGCTGCAGGTAGTCCTGGCTGAACCGGGCACCGACCTGCCGCAGGTACCGGGCGTACGCGCGCAGCAGGACCACCTGCCGCCAGGTCAGCCCCGCGTCCAGCACCAGCCCGCTGAACGCGTCGTCCTCGACCTGGTCCCGCCACAACGCGGTCAGCGCAGCCTCGAAGTTGCCGCGGGCCGCGTCCGCTTCCGCGGCTGTCAGCGGCGCGCGCCTCCGCCGCAGCCCGAAGTCGTATATCCAGAACGGGCCCATGGTTCCACACAGCTCGTACGGATGCTCGTCGACGACTTCAAGCCCCATGTGCTGAAGCTGCGGCAGCACGTCCGACAGCGTGATCGGAGACATGCGGAAGACCCGGAGTCGCCACCCTCCGTTCGGACTGATGTAAAGGCGCAGCCCGAACGGGAGGGACAGCTCTTGCAGCCGCTCCACCGTCGTGAAGTCCGCCACCGCCTCGGCGGGCCTGGTGTCGGCCTTGTACGGCTCAGGGATCGCGACGGAGCACGCGTTCACCACGGTGACGGCGCGATCGACGCCGAGCTGTCGCTCGGCCTCCGCGGTCAGGTCCTCGTCCCAGGAGCGGACCGCGGCCGCGATCTCGGCCTGCAGCGCCAGCGGGTCCGGGTGCGCCAGCGGGCGGCCAGGCTCCCCGTGCACCACCACGTGCAGCCGCGCGAGCGCCAAGTTGCTGACCATCGCGCTGTAGTCGACGGACACGCCGCCCAGCGCGCGGCGGAGGATCTCCTGGCAGGCCAGCCTGACCTTCGTGGTGTACCGGTCCCTTGGCAGGTACACCAGACAGGACATGTACCTGCCGTAGACGTCGGGGCGGAGGAACAGCCGGACCTGCTTGCGCTCCCCCAGGCGCAGCACGGCCAGCGCTATCGGGGTCAGCTGGGCGACGCTGATCTCGAACAGCTCCTCGCGCGGGTAGCCCTCGAGGATCTCGATCAGGTCCTTACCGTCATGGCTGTCCGCGGGCAGCCCGGCCGCCTCGAGCATCACGTCGAGCTTGCGGCGCAGCACCGGGATGCGGGTGATCGACTCGGTGTAGGCGGACTGCGTATACAGGCCGAGGAACCGGTGCTCGCTGGCCGGCTCGCCGTCGGGACCGAACGTGCGGACCGCGACATAGTCCATGTAGCTCGGCCGGTACACGGTGGACTTCGTGCTCGACTTGGCCAGCACGAGCGGCCGTAGCCGCTTCGCGTCGCCGCCGTCGTTCTCGTCCGGCCGGGACCGCGTCACGGCGAACGAGTCGGCCCCGTCGTGCCGGAGAATGCCGAGGCCGGTGCCGGGAACCGGCCGCGGCGCCGGCTCCTCCCCCTGGCCGGCCAGGTCGTACTCGCGGTAGCCGAGGAACAGGAAATGGCCGGCCGACAGCCAGGCAAGCAGCTCGCCGGCCTCCGCCTCCTCCGGGTCGCCGACGTCGGTGAGCCCGGCGACCAGTTCGCGGGCGGCCGACCGCATCCGCCGCTGGTCCTCCATGGCGATCCGCAGGTCATCCAGCACCCGGCGCAGGTCCGCGGCGAGCTGGGCGGAATCGTCGACGTCGCTCAGCTCCACGTGGATCCAGGACTCCTGGATCGTGCCGGCGGGTGGCTCGGCGCCGATGTTCGGCTGCACGGTCCCGTGCGCGACGCCTGTCACGTCCCGCTGCACGGTGAGCAGCGGATGGACGATCAGCCTGATGTCGGCCAGGTGCCTGTTGAGCTCCATCGTCACCGAGTCGACCAGGTAGGGCATGTCATCGGTGACGATGTCGATGACCGCGCCTGCGCCGGTCAGCGAGGTCTT
>NZ_JBARCR010000779.1:0-1626 GCF_049794275.1 Trebonia sp. | reverse complement strand
CGGCGGTTCGCGATCGCTTCTGGTGGCTACGGCTGGGCCGTGTCCGGGTGACGGGTGTAGGCGTACCAGCCGGGTGCGGGGTTGTCGTCTGGCAGGTATGACATTCTGTTACGGTTTCCGCTGGCGTTCGGGGCGAGGTGCCAGGGGAGGTTTCCCGCTCCGCCGGCCCGAGCGGCGGCCTCGGTGAAGCTGGCGACCGCGGAACGCTTGGTGTCCCGGTTGAGGACGAACTCCCGGCCGTCTGCGGTGACCTTGATCAGGGGTGAGCCGCCGAACCGGCCGATGTCGCCGATCGTGGGCTGCTGGGAGACCCGCAGCCAGCTGCGCAGCCGGTGGTCCAGTTCATCCGCCGAGTTCACGACGGCGCCGGGCGAGATGAACCCATCCGGGCCCGGGTTGGCTAGCGTGCAGGCTGCCTGCCATGAGGCGGGCGCATCGGCCTGGGGCCGGAGGGCTGCGGCGACCCACCCGGCCAGGGCATGCCTGGCCGGGGCGGGCAGTGGGCCAGCGAGGGGGCGGTTCCAGCCGAGGAACCGGACCCCGTCTGATGCGCAGCGGAACACGCGCAGGTACCCGGTGCCCTCCTTCGCCGGGTACTCGAGCCGGTCCTCCGCCAAGTCGCTCACCACGCCGGCCGCGAGCAGCCCGTCGATGACCGAGGTGCCGTTGATCAGGACGAGGCTGACGTTGGCGTGTGCCAGCTGCCAGCGCAGGAACTCACGGTCCTCCGCCACCAGCCGCTGCCACGCCGCGGCGGGCAGCTGTCCCTGAGGCTGCACGGTGGCCCACTGGACCAAGTCGAGGTGACAGGCGCTTCCTTTCAGGTAGCTGCCCGCCCCGGAACTGGTCAGCAGCTGCTCCATCCAGCCGAACCACTGCCGGTACCACCGCCCGCTCCGGAAGTACGCGTAGCTCTCGGCGACGACCTGCTCGACCTGCCCGGCGTCAAGCTCGCCTGGCCCCCTCACGCCCAGCGCGTGCAAAAACGTAAGACTAAGGTCCCTTGAAATACCGGATATGAAGTGCCTTGCTTGTTTTCGAGCGAATTCGCCGAGCGGAGGCGAATTCCATGCCCAGGACGGGGCATATGGTGCACACGTTCAAAGGAGAATCCCCATGCACTTTCCAGCTCTCACGCGAAGGCGCCTGATCGGCCTAGTAGCCACCGCAGTCTGCACCGCGGCGCTGATACCAGTGGCCGCGCTCGCCGCCACAGCCTCCCCGGCAGCACCTGCCGCGGCCCGCGCGTCTGCTAGCGCCACGAGCATTCCCGCGATCAGCGTCAACTCAGCGACGCTTGTGGCCAACGGCGCCGCGATCCGATTGGCATTCACCGCCACCTGCGGTGCGGGTGACGACGGCAGCGTCAGCTCGACTACCACACAGGCGGCCGGCGCCCGTGTCGCCCAGGGCGCGACCCAGACCGGGTTCACATGTACGGGCAAGCCACAGCAGGTATCAGCCCTGGCCGCAGCCAATGTGAACGGCGCTCCGTTCCGCCCCGGCATCGCTGTAGTTCAGGCCAGCGTGGGGGATTGCCCCGGGGCAAACTGCACGGGCGCGTCAACGGATAAGGTCCTGAGCATCAGGAGATAGCGAACTGCCGGACTGCGAGTCGGCACGATG
>NZ_JBARCR010000778.1:0-2760 GCF_049794275.1 Trebonia sp. | reverse complement strand
CGCCCATGGCGTCTACCTCCTGGATGTGGCCCCGGGGCCAGCGTCGATCACGGCGCGGACCTCCGCCTCCGTGGGCTGCGGCTCGAAGTAGGTGACCGCCCAGGTCAGGCCCGCCTGTTCCCATGGCCCGAGGTCGGTGCCCGGGGGAAGCTCGGTGATCAGGTCGAACGGCCCGCCGTCGGGGCGGGCTTCGCGGACCTCGGCGGCCAGTTCGGCCAGCGCCCCGGGGCCGGGCAGGTCGATAGGGAAGAGGCCGTCCCAGCGCAGCGCCCGGCGCACCGGCGGACGGTTCGGCCACACTCCGGCCACCCACACCGGGGGCCTGGGCCGCTGTACCGGAGCCGGCTCGAACTCCCCGGCCCAGTACCTGGCGAGGGCATCCAGCCCGTCATCGAGCAGCCGGGCACGCTCGCGCGCGTCGGTCACCTCCCCGAACTGCTCCAGCTCACCGTGCCGGGTGCTGCCCAACCCGACCCCGAACACGAGCCGGCCGGAGCTGAGCAGGTCCAGCGTCACCGTTTCCCTGGCCACCTTGTGCACCCGGCGGCGGGACAGTGGCGTGACCATCGGGCCGATCAGCACCCGGGACGTGGCGCACGCCACCGCGGCCAGCGTCACCCACGGGTCGGCCACCGCCCGCACCGGCGCGCTGTAGACGATGTGATCCCACACGAAGAAGCCGTCCCAGCCCCGCTCTTCGGCCCGGGCGGCCAGCCGGGCCACCACCCGCGGATCGGCCAGCTCGTTGAACGGCCCGACATCGATCGCGTGCTTCATGACGGCGATCCTAGGTCACAGGCTGTCCGGCAGGCCGAACGCGGCGAACATCGATGGCTGCTCGAAGGCGGCCATCTCAGCCAGCCCGCCGTGTTCGTACCGCAGGACGACGAGGACGAACGGGGAGAACGCGGTCTCGCCGGGGCGGCGGAGGTACCCGGCCGCGCCGGGCTGCCGGTTGGCCTGGATCGGCAGCACCCGCCATTGGCCGAGGGCAGTCATGCCATCGCGGAGCGCGTCGCCCACCTGACGTCGGCCGTTCCACTCCCCGGCCTGGGGGGAGATGACTAGCCGGATGTCGTCGCGCAGCATCGCGATCAGCGCTTCCGGATCGGCTTGCTCATGCGCGGCGATGAAGCGCTGCAACAGCCGGCGCTGCCCTGGATCGGGTTCGGCGGCCGGCGCCCAGTTCAGCCGTCCGTCGGGCCACTGCTCGCGCAGCGTCGCGCGGGCACGCTGGAGCGCGCTGGTGACCGCGGGGATGCTCGTATCGAGCACCTCGGCGACCTCGGCGGCGGGCAGGCTGACCACGTCACGGAGGATCAGCACGGCCCGTTGGCGCGGCGGCAGCAGCTGAATCGCCGCCAGGAAGGCCAGCGAGATCGTTTCCCTGCTGACCGCCACCGCCTCAGGGTCTGGCTGGTCGGCGGCTACCTCGTCAAGCAGCGAGTCCGGATAGGGCTGGACCCACGGCATCGCGGCGACCGACGGCCCCGCGCCGGCCGCTGCGCTGGACGGTTCGCTGAGCCGTGCCGGCACGGCCCGGCGGGCGTCACGGCGCAGTGTGTCCAGGCAGGCGTTGGCGGCGACCCGGTACAGCCAGGTCCGAACGCTCGACTGGCCCTGGAAGCCCTCCCGTGAGCGCCAGGCCCGCAGCAGGACCTCCTGCACGTGGTCTTCGGCCTCGTCAAAGGACCCGAGCATCCGGTAGCAGTACACGTGCAGCTCGCGCCGGTACCGGCGGACCAGGTCATCGAAGTCCCCTATCTCGGCACCCATCACGCCCCCTCCGCGTCCGATTAGTTTCCCGGCCCGGCACGTCTGCATGGACGATAGCCCTTCAACGTGACTGGAGACCCACATGCGACAGGTAACGCTGCAGATGAGCATGTCACTCGACGGATACGTGGCCAGCGACAAGGAGCACCCCGGCACGGCTGTCCCCGAGGACGCCGAACTCGTCAAGTGGAAGCTGGACCGGGTGGCCAAGGCCGGAGCCCACCTGATGGGCCGCACGACCTACGAGGAGATGGCGGGCTACTGGCCGCACTCGGAGCATCCCTACGCTGCGCCGATGAACGACATTCCGAAGATCGTGTTCTCCGCGTCGCTCCGCGAAGGCTCCTGGCCGGTCACGCGGATAGCCCGCGGCGACCTGGCAGCGGAGATCGCCGCGATCAAAGCCGAACCGGGGCCCGACGTCATGGCTCACGGCGGCGCCAGCTTCGCCGCGGCCCTCGCGGCACAAGGCCTGATCGACGAGTACTGCCTGGTCATCCAGCCGGTGGCGATCGGCGGCGGGCAGACGCTGTTCGGCACGCTGCCCGCGCCGCTGCGCCTCGACCTCGTCGAGGCCAGGAGCTTCGACTGCGGCGTCGTCGTGCACGTCTACCGGCCGCGAGCTGGCTCCTAGGTGACAACCACCGTGCGGAGCGAGCGCGCCCGGATTGAGGCCAGGCTCAGCCTGCGCGGACGGCCCGCGCGGCCGGGTAGGTGGTGAGCCGGCCGCACATCCCGTAGCTCCGCTCTTCCGCGGGGCGCTCGATCCGCCACAGGCCGGCAGCGTCCAGGTGCCCGGCGACGCCGGCGCCGATCTCGTCCAGGTGGTCGCCGGTCAGTTCCGCGGTGGCGAGGGCGCCGGCCTGCCAGCGGTCCCGCCAGTCGTCCGCGCGCTGCCCGGCCAGCCGCAGCGCGGCGGCGTAGAAGTCATCGAGCGCGCCAGGACCCGACTCCAGCACCCGCTCCCGCAGCGCCAGGTAGCCC
>NZ_JBARCR010000777.1:0-3508 GCF_049794275.1 Trebonia sp. | reverse complement strand
GGTGAGCGCGAGCCGCAGCGCCGTGGCGGGATCATGATCCAGTGCCCAGGCGAGCGCGTGGTGCACGGTGACATCCTCGGCGTCCAGGCGGCTGAGGCCGGCCACTTCCCGGCCGCGCGTGTGTATCTCAACCGCGGCCGCCGTCGCCATCTCGGCCGCGTACGCGGCGAGGGCGGCGCTGACCTCGGCCTCCTCGCCGACCTCGGCCAGCAGCCCGCCCGCGTATACGCGCAGCGTTTCGAGCATCCCGTACCTGGACCGGCCATCGGGCCCGGTCCGCGGCGGAAGCACCAGCGAACAGTCGACCAGCCGCAGCACCACCCGTCCGGCCTCCGCGTTCGTGACCGCCTCGGCGGCGTCGAGAGTGAACGGCCCGGGAAAGGCCGCCAGCGCACGGAAGACCCGCTGCTCGGCGGCATCCAGTAGCTGGTAGCTCCACCGGACCGCGGCCGCCAGGGAGCGCTGGCGGTCGGCGGCCAGCCGGTCGGCCTCGGCCAGCAGGCTGAACCGGTCGTTGATGCGGTCAAGCAGTTGCGCCACGCTGAGCGCGTCCACTCGGGCCGCCGCCAGCTCGATAGCCAGCGGCAGGCCGTCAAGCCGGGTAACCAGCCGCGCCACGGTCGCGACGGTATCCGGGTCGAGGGTGAATCCCGGGTCCGCCTGCCGCGCCCGGTCCGCGAACAGCGTCACGGACTCACATTCCGCCGCGGCGGCCGGGTCGCCGGACGGGGGCAGGGTCAGCGGGCCCAGCCGGTACCGCGCCTCTCCGGCGATCCGCAGCGGCTCCCGGCTGGTAGCCAGTATGCGGACGTCATCGGCGGCTAGCAGGAGCCGGGCGCACAGCTCCGCCGCGGCGCCGATCACCTGCTCGCAGTTGTCCAGCACTAGCAGCAGCTGGCGGCGGGCCAGGGCGCGGGCCAGCGCGTCGGCGCCCGCTTCCGCGGGCAGATCGCGGATCCCCAGCGCCGCGCCTACCGTACGGGCTACCTGGGCCGGATCGGTCACCGCCGCGAGTTCCGCGAGCCACACGCCATCGGCGAACCGGACGCCCGTCTGGCTGGCTACCTGTCCGGCCAGGCGCGTCTTTCCGGCTCCTCCCGGGCCGGTGAGCGTCACCAGGCGGTACCGGGTCAGGCGGTCGGCGACCTCGGCCACTGCCTCGGCACGGCCCACGAAAGCGGTCAGCTCAGCGGGGAAGCCATAGCGGGCTCCTGTTGCGTCGGCCACGGCAGACCGTTCCACGGCCGTCACGGTACTCGTGTCTGGCATCGCGGTACAAACCGCCAGCTTAATGTCACGCACCGCCGCACCGCAGCCGGGAAGCGCGTGGTTAGCAGCTGTGCCGGGGCGACAGGCCCGCTATGCCGGGCCAGCGGTCGCGGTAGGTGCGCTCGGCGAAGTCAAGGAACGTGTCCACGTCGGCGAGCGTGGAGGCGACGCCGAGGGACACCCGGACCGCGCCGCCGGTCGGCAGCCCGACCAGGCTCAGGTAGTCATCCACCGACGACATCCCCGCCCCGTGGACGCGGAGCCGCCGCGCCCGCAGCACCTCCCTGGTCAGCCCGAACGCCCGCTCGCCAGCCCCCGGATTGCAGAAGCACCCGGTGCGCAGCGAGATGCCGGCTTCGGCCGCGTCCCGCGCCACCGCGCGCTCGTCGACCAACTGGCCCGCCGGGTCGAGGAAGTTCAGCGCGACCGTGGCGCCGCGCGCCTCGACGGACGACGGCCCGTACAGCCGGACCAGCGGAGCACCGGTGCTGTGCCGCATCCGGCCGAGGCACTCAAGCAGCCATCCGGTCAGCATCGACACTCGCTGGTGGATCAGGTCGACGCCGATGCCGCTGATCCAGTCGATCCCGGTCGTCACGTCGGGGATAGACAGGAAGTTCACCGTGCCGTCCTCGAACCCGGCCTCGTCGTCGAGCATCCGGTGCCAGCCGCCTTGCGCGCTGGCCGCGAGGATCGTGCCGCCGGAGAACCACGGACGGCGCAGCCGGGCGAGCGCGTCCCGCCGCGCCAGCAGGCAGCCCACTCCGGTCGGGAACCCGAACACCTTGTACCAGCTCATGGCCACGAACTCGGGCCGCACCGCGGACAGGTCCAGCCGGTTCGTGCCCAGGAAAGCCGCCGCGTCGAGCAGCACGTCGTACCCGTGGTCCTGGGCCTGCCGCACCCAGCCCAGCGGGTGCTGCACGCCGCTGAAGTTGGACTGCGCCGGGTACGCGAACAACCCGGCCCGGGCGCCGTGACCCCTGTCGAGCGCAGCGGTCACGTCGGCGGCGCTGATCCGCAGCTCGGTCCCGCTCAGTCCGGCATACGCGACGTGGGCGCCGCGCGCCTGCGCGTACTCCCTGATCCCGTGGACCGAGTTGTGGTTGTCGGCCGTCAGCACGAACCGGGTCCGCCGCCCCCACGGGTACGCCTCGGCGACCAGGCGGCAGGCGCCGGTCGCGTTGGGCGTGAAGATGACGGCGTATTCCGCCGCCGTGGTGTTGAAGAAGCGCAGCACCGCTTCCCGCGCTCGTGCTACCAGGCGCGTGGACGCGCTCGACGTGGGATTGTCCGAGTGCGGGTTGCCGTAGCAGCCGGCCCGCAGCCGCGCGGCGTGCGCGAGCAGCTGCGACTGCGCGGCCAGCCCTGCGCCGGTGTAGTCGAGGTAGACGTGCCCGCCCTCGTCCAGGTAGGAGTACTCCGTCGCCCGCAGCTTGTCCAGCCGGGCCGTCGCGGCGTACTCCGGATATGTAGCGTTAAAGTCGCTCATGACGATCCCCCTCGATCGCGCCCTGTCCTCCAAGATCGCACCAGGCAGCGGTTAATCGTCACTTCCGCGCTGATTAATGCACGATCCGCATGAAAAAGGAGAAAGGATCTATGGATTCCGAACGTACGGTTGCGACTGCGCTGGCTCACTACCTGTGCCAGGCGGGGGTGACGCGGGTGTTCGGGTACCCGGGGGAGTCCGTGGTCGACTTCATGGAGGCGGCCCGCGACGGCGGCCCGGCGATCATCGCCGCCGTCAGGGAGGCGAGCGCCGCGTTCATGGCCGAGGGCGCCGCGATGCGCACCGGCGGGATCGGCACGTGCCTGTCCACCCTCGGGCCGGGGTCGACCGCGCTGCTCAACGGGGTCGCGAGCGCCACCCTGGACCGGGTCCCGCTGCTGGCGATCTCCGGCCAGGTGGAGAGCTCCCGTGAGCAGTACTGGACGCACCAGCTCGTCGACCAGGGCCGGCTGTTCGCCCCGGTCACGAAGCTGGCCGCCCGGCTGGAGCCGGGCTCAGCGGACACGGTGCTGCGCAGGGCGCTGCGGACTGCCACGGCCGAACGCCCCGGGGCGGTGCACTTGACAGTCACCACGGATACGTTCGGGATGACTATGCAGGGTGGCGGCGGGACAGTGCCGCCGCTCGGCCCGGCCACCGGAAGCCTCGATTTCTGTGGCGACGAGCCGCTGCGGCAGCTGCGGGACGCGCGGCGGCCGGTGCTGCTGGCGGGCGGCGGCGCGGTGC
>NZ_JBARCR010000776.1:0-8122 GCF_049794275.1 Trebonia sp. | reverse complement strand
CGCCGGCACCGTAGTACGCCGTCGGGTCGCCACCAGACCTGTAGCCGCCGTTCCCGTTACGCGAGCCGCCGCCAGCCGAGCCGTTGCCCGCTGCGCCGCCCGCTGCGCCGCCGGGGGCGCCGCTGGCCGTCAGGCCGCTGGCCGCCGACCCGTGCGGCGGCGAGCCCGGGGCGTTCTCCCAGCCCTTGCCGTCGGCCCAGTAGCTGTATCCAGGGGTGCCAGAATCGGAGCCGCCGCTGCGTCGCGGCCGGATAGCGCTGGTCGTGCCAGTCTCGTAGTCCGAGTCGATGCTCGGGTCCCGCCAGAACCCGTCCTGACCCCAGCCTTCCGGCTCGGGGTACTTGTCCGCGTCAGCTCCCCGCCCCCTAGCGGGTCGTTCTGACCCGTTAAAGTCGTTGCTACTCACACGTCCTCGCTGTGGCTGTGAGCGAGCCTGGTGGCCCGTTCTGGCGATCCCACACGTTACATGCTGGGACGACTTGTCCCGGCTAGTTCCGCGCAAGCCTTCTCGCGACATAAGCGCGGCGTAAGCGGAACCCGTCCGCCTCGTCACTAGCCCTGCGATTACTGGCCGCTCCGTGCGCGGCGCCCTCGCCTCGCGGGGGGCTCACCGGTACCTAGGACGTAGGACGTGGCTAGGTGGTTCCAGCCACAACTTTGGCAGACCTCGACGACATAGACCCTGAATTCGCCGTATTCGGCGGCCATCTCCGTCAATTCAGGGCCCCGCTTGACCCGCCCCGCGTACTGCCCGAGTTCGTCTCCGTACACATACGTGACGTGGGTGAGGTTGGTCTTCCGGCAGATCGGGCAGCGGTTCTCGGTCGGCTCGCCGTGGTGCTTGGCCGCGCGCAGCAGGTACGGATGCGCGTCGCAGACGTCGGTCACCGTCGTGTTGCCCGCGTACACGGACGCGAGTGTCGCGCGCCGGGCGAGCCCGTAATCCACAACGGATCGACGTGAGGCCATGTCCCACAGGGTACGTCGGCCGCCCCGGCGTAGCCGAGTCCAGACCTCGTTATGGGCGAGTGAACTCCCGGGCGCCCGAGTGAACAGCAGGTTGCCAGCCGGGGAACGGTTGCGTATGCTGTGGATCGCCCGTCTCGATATATCGAACCGAGATATCGGGTAGAGATATCGTGAAGATACATAGAAACCGTACGTATGCGGGGGGATGCCGTGGGCCGCAACCGGACTGGCGTGCTGGAGTTCGCCGTGCTTGGGCTGCTGTACCGAACGCCGATGCACGGCTACGAGCTCAGCAAGCAGCTGAACATGCTGCTCGGCACGTTCCGGGCGCTCTCTTACGGCACGCTGTACCCCTGCCTGAACAAGCTGTACGCCGAGGGCCTGATCGCCAGGGAAGGCGACGAGCCCGCCGGGGCGCCCCGGGTGCCCGGTGCGCTGGGCCCACCCAGGCCGGCCCGCGGGAACGGCCGACCGCCGGGCAGGTCGAAGATCGTCTACCGGCTGACCGCGGAGGGCAAGGAGCGGCTGCAGGACCAGCTCGCTGACGCCGGCCCCGCCGCCTGGGAGGACGACGAGTTCGGTGTTCACTTCGCGTTCTTCGGCCAGACCAGGGCGGACATCCGGCTGCGGATCCTAGAAGGCAGGCGCAGCCGCCTGGAGGACCGGGTGGAAGGGGTGCGGGCGGCACTCGCGCGGACCAGGGAGCGGGTGGACAGCTACACGCTCGAACTGCAACGGCACGGGCTCGAGTCCGTGGAGCGCGAGGTGCGGTGGCTCAACGAGCTGATCGCCTCGGAACGGCAGTCGGAACAGTCGGAAGCGAGCAACCCCGGCAGCGGACCCTACCCGCCGGCGGGTCAGATCGATACAGATCGCGGAAGCGAGAAGGAGTCATCCTGATGGGTAAAGTGCGCGTCGCCATCGTGGGGGTAGGCAACTGCGCGAGTTCGCTCGTCCAGGGCCTTGAGTACTACAAGGACGCCGACGACGCGGCTCGCGTGCCGGGCCTCATGCATGTGCGGTTCGGCGACTACCACGTGTCTGACGTGGAGGTGGTCGCGGCCTTCGACGTGGACGCCAAGAAGGTTGGCCGTGACCTCGCCGAGGCGATCTTCGCGAGCGAGAACAACACGATCAAGTTCGCCGAAGTGCCGCCGACCGGCGTGACCGTACAGCGCGGCCACACCTTCGACGGTCTCGGCGAGTACTACCGCGAGATCATCACCGAGTCTGACGAGCCAGCCGCTGACGTGGTCGCAGCGCTACGCGAGGCGCGGGCCGACGTGCTCGTGTCGTACCTGCCGGTCGGCTCGGAGCAGGCCGACCGCTTCTACGCGCAGTGCGCGATCGACGCCAAGGTCGCGTTCGTGAACGCGCTGCCGGTGTTCATCGCGTCCGACCCGGTATGGGCGGCCAAGTTCGCCGAGGCCGGCGTCCCGATCATCGGTGACGACATCAAGTCCCAGGTCGGCGCCACCATCACGCACCGGGTGCTGGCGAAGCTGTTCGAGGACCGCGGCGTGGAGCTGATGCGCACCTACCAGCTCAACTTCGGCGGCAACATGGACTTCATGAACATGCTGGAGCGCAAGCGCCTGCAGTCCAAGAAGATCTCCAAGACCCAGGCGGTGACCTCTCAGATCCCGCACGAGATGGGGAAGGCGGACGTGCACATCGGCCCGTCCGACCACGTGCCGTGGCTCGACGACCGCAAGTTCGCCTACGTCCGCCTTGAGGGCAAGTCCTTCGGCGACGTGCCGCTGAACCTCGAGTACAAGCTCGAAGTCTGGGACTCGCCGAACTCGGCCGGCGTCATCATCGACGCGATCCGCGCCGCCAAGATCGCCAAGGACCGCGGCATCGGCGGCCCGGTGATCTCCGCGAGCTCCTACTTCATGAAGTCGCCGCCGGAGCAGTTCGGCGACGACGTATGCCGCGACCTCGTGGAGAAGTTCATCCGCGGCGAGATCGACCGCTAGCGGTACAACGGCGCAATGGCCCGTACAGCCGGTAAGTACCGGCTGTACGGGCCATTTACCTGTCGGTAGCCCGCACTAAGCTGAACGGGTGCCTGTCGGGGCAGAACCAGGGAGCGCGGAAGGCGCTCCCGCCAGCACGCCACAGCGGCGGTCGTCGCTCATCGGCGACCTCAGGATCGTGCTGGCCGAACGTGACTTCAGGAAGCTGTTCAACACCCGGCTCGTCTCGCAGACCGGGGACGGAGTCCTCACCGCCGGGGTTGGCACGTACGTGTTCTTCAACGCGAGCACGTTCCCGAGTCCCACGGCGGGCGCCGCCGCGTTCGCGGTGCTTTACCTGCCGTACTCGCTGATCGGGCCGTTCGCCGGGGTGTTCATCGACCGCTGGTCGCGGCGCCAGATCCTGGTCTGGTCGGCGCTGATCCGCGCGGTGTTCGTGGTGGCCACGGCCGCCGTGATGGCCGCGGGCAATCGCGGCGTACCGCTGTACATCGCGGTGCTCGCCGTGCTCGGCGTCAACAGGTTCTTCCTCTCCTCGCTGAGCGCCGCCCTCCCTCACGTGGTGGCCGAAGATAAGCTGGTCATGGCCAACTCGGTCTCCCCGACAGTCGGCGGCATCATGAGCTCGATCGGGGGCATTCTCGCGTTCGGGCTGAATACGGTCACCGGCGACACCGAGCGAGGCGCCGCGGTGACCGTGCTTGTCGCCGGCGGCTGTTACGTCGCCGCGGGCCTGGTCGCGACGACCATGCAGAGGGACCTACTGGGCCCGGACAGAACGACCTGGCAGCCCGCGCGGCTCGGGGAGGAACTCGCCCGGGTAGCGGCCGGGTTGGTCGACGGCGCCCGCTACGTGCTGCGGCAGCGCCAAGCGCGCGCCGCGCTTGGCGCCATCGGCGGGTTCGGCTTGCTGTTCGGGCCGGTGTTCCTGCTGGCGATCATCCTCTACAGGAACTACTTCTACCCGTCGCACGCCACGACCGCGGCGTCCCATGTCGCCGTGCTCGCGGCGGCCTCGGCGGTCGGCTACGCCTGCGCGGCGCTCGTCACGCCGCCCGCGACGAAGCGCGTGTCCAAACAGGCCTGGATCGCGCTGATGCTGCTGCTCTCCGCCGTAGTGACCGGCCTGCTCGGTGAGACGTTCAACCAGATCGCCTACCTGGCGGTCGGATTCCTCTTGTACCTCGCGAGGCAGGCGATGGCGATCTCCGCGACCACCATCATCCAGGAGGACGTCGAGGACACCTACCGTGGCCGGGTGTTCTCCTTCTACGACATGATGGGCAACGTAACCTACGTGGCGGGTGCCGCGCTGTTCGCCGCGTTCATGCCGGCCAACGGCAAGTCCCCGGCGATCGTCGCCATCGCTGCCGTCGGCTTCGCGCTCGTCGCGGCCGCCTACTGGCTGTCGGCCGGCGGCTCGAGCCCTTCGGCTTCCGCCCAGCGCAGCAGTTCCTGAGTGACCCGCTCCCGGCCGAGCTCGCCCTGCTCGAGCCGCAGCTCGAGCAGGTAATCCCGTGCCTTCCCCACCAGCGGACCGGGCGGAAGCTCCAGGATGCGCATGATCTCGGTGCCGTCGAGCTCAGGCCTGATCTTGTCGAGCTCCTCCCGCTCGCGAAGCTCCTCGATACGCGCCTCGAGCGCGTCATACGAGGCCGCGAGCCGCGCGGCCTTGCGCGCGTTCCTCGTGGTGCAATCGGCCCTGGTCAGCACGTGCAGCCGGCTCAGCAGCGGCCCGGCGTCCCGCACGTAGCGGCGCACCGCCGAGTCGGTCCACTCGCCCTCGCCGTATCCGTGGAACCGCAGGTGCAGCTCGACCAGCCGGGACACCTCGGCGACGACCTCCTTGCCGAACCGCAGCTCGGTCAGCCGCTTGCGGGCCATCTTCGCCCCGACCACCTCGTGGTGGTGGAACGCGACCTTCCCGCCAGGCAGCAGCGTCCGCGTCTTCGGCTTGCCGATGTCGTGCAGGATCGCGGCGAGCCGGAGCACGAGGTCGCGCGACAGCCCGTACCGCGGCTCCAGTTCGATCGCCTGCCGCAGCACGGTGAGCGAATGCTCGTAGACGTCCTTGTGGTGGTGGTGCTCGTCCACCTCCATGCGCAGTGCGGGCAGCTCAGGCAGCACCTGATCGGCCACCGAGGTGCGCACCAGCAGGTCGATGCCGTACGCCGGGTTGTCCGTCAGCATCAGCTTGGTCAGCTCGTCGGTGATCCGCTCCGCGGAGACGATGGACAGCCGCGACGCCTGGGAACGCATCGCCGCCTGCACGTCATCCGCGACCGTGAACCCGAGCCGCGCCGCGAACCGCGCCGCTCGCAGCATCCGCAGCGGGTCGTCGGAGAACGAGTCCTCCGGCCGTCCTGGCGTGCGGATCATCCGCTCCTGCAGCGCGGCGAGCCCGCCGAACGGGTCGACCAGCTCGTACGACGGTAGCCGGGCGGCCATCGCGTTGATCGTGAAGTCGCGCCGGACCAGATCCTCCTCGAGCGACGTGCCGTACTTCACGTCGGGCTTGCGCGACCGCGGCCCGTACGACTCGCTGCGGTAGGTGGTGATCTCGAAGATGTCGTCGTCCTTGCGCAGGCCGATGGTGCCGAAATCGATCCCCACCGTCCACGTCTTGTCGGCCCACTCGCCGACGATCTCGAGCACCTGCTCAGGCACCGCGTCGGTGGTCATGTCGAAGTCGCCCGCTGGGTGGCCGCCGAGGAACACGTCGCGCACGGACCCTCCGACGAGCGCCAGCTCGTGCCCGGCGCGCGCGAACAGCTCGCCAAGCTCCGCCGCGGCGGGCGTCTGCGATCGCAGCAGCGCCGCGGCAGCCTTGCGCTGGTCCGCGCTGAGCGGGGGGACGGCGGAAGTGGGGTCTGACACGGGCATCGAGGGTCTAGCCCATTCCTTTCCGGCAAACGGCCATAGCATGCAAAGCGTGCGTACCGTCGTTCGTACCCTGATCGCTGTCTTCCTCGCCACCGCCGCGCCGGTTCTCGCCGCGCCAGCGGTGCGGGCTCATGCCCAGGAAGTTCAACAGCAGTCATTCCGAACGAACTCGGCCGGCTCCGGACAGCTCACCATTTCCGTCGACGGGGTAAGCCCGAGCTACGCCACGCCCACCGCGACGATCACCGTGCGCGGCACGGTGACCAACGATACCGGCTCTCCCGTCACCGGCGTCCAGGTGCAGTTGCTGAGCTCGTCAGTGTATTTCCAGACCCGCTCAGAGATGGACAGCTACACCGCCGGGCACGACACGCTCCTTTACCTGGCGCCGGAGGGAACCTCCGTCACGCTGCCGGGCACGCTGCACTCCGGCAAGACCGCGCGGTGGTCCGCGTCGTTCACCGCGGCGTCGGTCGGCTATTCCCAGTTCGGCGTATACCCGCTGGCGGCGCAGACGGACTACCCCGACGGCGCGCCGCCCGCCATCGACCGCACCCTGCTGCCTTACTGGCCGGGGAACGGCGTCGCGAAACCGCTGCCGCTGAACGTGGCGTGGATCTGGCCGCTCATCGCCGCGCCGCAGCAGGGGATGTGCGGGGCGACGCTGGCTACGAACACGCTGGCCGGCAGCCTTGCCGCCGGGGGCAGGCTCGGCACGCTGCTCGACGTCGGCCAGCAGTGGGCGGCGCAGGACGACCTGACCTGGGCGGTCGACCCGGCGCTGCTGTCGGACGTCAACGTGATGACCAGCAAGTACGCCGTCGGCGGCAGCTCCACCTGCTCTGACAGGCGATACGAGCAGCCAAGCGTCACGGCCGCGCAATGGCTGTCACTGCTGCGCGCTTCGACCGCGACCGAGCCGATGCTCTTCACGCCGTACGCCGACGCGGACGTCGCCGCGCTGACCAGGGCGGGCCTGGAGCAGATCACGCGCACGGCGTACCACGTCGGTGAGTCGGTGGCGGCCAGGCTCTTGCCCCGCCAGGCGTCGGTCTCGGTCGCCTGGCCGGCCGACGGCGCGGCGAATGCCAGCACGCTCACCAGCCTCGCACACGACGGCGGGGCCTCCACGGTCGTGCTGAACAGCGGTCAGCTGCCCTCCAGCGACAGGCCGTACGACAACGCCCTTAACGCGACCAAAGCCGGAGACGGCACCACCATGGGGGTGCTGCTCGCCGACTCGGGGATCACCGGCCTGCTCGGGTCGGTGTCGGCGAGCTCGTCGGCCAGGGCGCGGTTCGACACGGCGCAGGACTTCCTCGCGGACACCGCGATGATCCTCGCCGAGGCGCCGTACTCGCAGCGGTCTCTCGTGATCGCCCCGCCGCGGCACTGGAGCCCGTCCGCGGCGGAGGCGGGGGCGCTGCTGTCGATGACCTACTCCGCGCCGTGGCTGCACAAGACCGGCCTGTCCAGCCTCGCCGCGGCCGCCGCGCGCCTGTCCGCCAGGGCGAAGGTGCCGGCCAGGACGCCTAGCGGCGCGCTGAGCGCCGGATACACCGACCAGGTCGCCGCGGCAGACGCGAGCGCCGCGCTGTACAAGGACCTGCTGTACCGGCCAGGCCCGAACGTGCTGAACTCGGTCGACGCGGCGGTGGCCGCGACCACCTCCGTCGCCTGGCGCGGCGCGGGGGCGGCCGGCGGCGAGCGGGCGCTGATCAACCTCAGTGACAACCTGAACGCGAAAGAGCAGAAGGTATCGATCATCACCGGGAAGAAGATCCTGCTCGCCGGGACGTCGGGGACCACTCCCGTGTCGGTGCAGAACCTGCTTCCCGTGGAGGTGCAGGTACGGGTGGTGGCCACGCCCTCGGCCGGCAGCCAGCTCTCGGTCAGCAAGTTCGCGGACCTGATCCAGGTGCCGGCGGGGCAGACCGGTACAGTCCGGGTCCCGCTGCATTCCAGCGCCATCACCACCACCACGATGCAGCTACAGTTGCAGACTGAGGACGGGTCGTCGCTGACTTGGACGGCGCAGTCGCTGAGCGTCCAGGCGACGCGGTACGGACGGGCGCTGCTCGTGCTCATCGCCGCGGCGCTCGGTGTGCTCGTGCTGACGTCTGTGGCGCGGTGGATCCGTCGGTGGCTGAACGACGGCAGGAACGGCACCAAGGCTGACGGCAGATCTGGAGGGACCGGATGAGCAGGCCGACGCGGCCCCCCGGGCCGCCGCCTGACGAGGATCCGCAGCTCCCTCCTCCGCCGCCGCAGGGGCGCCCGCAGCCTCGGTT
>NZ_JBARCR010000775.1:0-2305 GCF_049794275.1 Trebonia sp. | reverse complement strand
GCCATGCCCGCAGCCCGCCACACTTGATCGCCGTGCTCGCGCAGGTATCCGGCCAGCATCGCCGCCACCCGCGCGCCAGCTTCCGTAGCGCCAGCCGCCCCCGACTTGTACCGCCACAGGTCGCCTGCCAGCGGCCCGCCCTTGACCGCGTACGCGACGGGCGCGACGACATCCGCGAGCAGCCCGCCGCACCGCGCGTGCGCAAGGTCGCATTGATAACAGCGGGCGAATCCGGCCTGCACCGGCCCCCGGCAGGTCCGGCAGTCCATGTCCTGATGCTAAGCACTCCCACCGACAATCCCCGGTCCCATGATCACAAAGACTCCGATACGCCCGGCACCCGCCGTCCTCTATCCGAGCGCGAGCATCGCCTTGGTGACCTCGCCGACCGCCGCATCGGGGATCGCAGTGGCGGCCTCGTTGAGGACGAGCAGCCGTGCCCCGGGGATCTCGCGCGCGATCGCCTCGCCGTTGCCGACGGGGAAGAACCGGTTGCGGCGGCCGTGGACGACAAGCGCGGGGACCTCGATCTCGGGCAGGCGCTCCCGCCAGCGGGGTTCGCAGTCGAGACTGGAAAACACCATGCCCATCTGGTTGGCCATCTGGACCGGGGGTGCGGTGCCGGGCGTGCGGTCCCAGATGCGCGCAGCGATTGCGCGCGCGGCGACGGGGTCGTCACCGAGGATCTCCGCGCCGGCGGCGGCGAACTCCGCAACCGCCTCGCGGTCGGTCCAATCGGGCATCGGACGCGCGAACAGCTGGCTCATCGTCGCCTGGTCATGGTCGGGGAGGTCATCGTCGGGCGGGCCAGGGGCAACCGCGCGGGTGCCGACCAGGGTGAGCGCCGAGAACGCGCCCGGATGGTCGAGCACGGCCACCTGGACGACCATCCCGCCGACGCCCATCCCCGCGAGGTGCGCAGGCCCCCCGCCGAGCGCGTCAGCAAGGGCCGCTGCGTCGGCGGCGAGGCCGCGCAGGGTATAGGCGGGCGCCTCCGGATCCGTCGTCGTCGACTCCCCGCTATCGCGCAGGTCGTAGCGCACCACACGGCGCCCGCCGGCGGCGAGGCGCTCGCAAAGCGCGTCGGGCCAGGAGAGCATCGTCGTCCCGCCCGCGAGCAGGACGAGTGGCGCGTCGTCGTCACCGAACGACTGGATGCCCAAGGCGATCTCATTGGCGTTGATAGTGGTCATCGGATCACCGGCAGGGCCTCGCCGCAGGTACCCAGACAGTTGTCCACGCTGGAGTCGGGCCCGGCGACGAAGCCGTCGAGAGAGACCGAGATGTCAGCGATAATTTGAGTCATGCCAGGGCAGACCCGATCCGCCGCCCTAACTCATCGCTCACATGGAACGTGTGGCAAATGCGAACTCGATAGCACGACGCGCGAGGCGGCACGTCGGACGTACAGCGGACGCTCGCCCCCGAGTACCTCAGAGGCGCATATGCACAGGTCAAAGGGTATGACCTCGTTATGCCCCGAATGGCCAGGTGAAAGGTTGCGGCCGGGCTCCTGTAATGACTACGACGTTCGAGTGGAGCGCGGCCACAACCAATTGGAGCGCTCAATACAGGTCGGCTGATTGACGGATACGGACTGACGCGTGGCGGCCCCTGAGTGCAGACGGCAAAGGGCTGCGGATAAATCAGGGCGGGTCTTCACAGGCGGGTCCAGATGGGCACCGCCGCCGACTCGGTAGGCCTCACCAAGCCAGCCGGCGAAGTGCTGGTCGAGGTGGCTGAGGCTGTCTATGCGGAAGTGGTGCACCCACAAGCGTTTGGTGTAGGGGCTGGATCGGGTGATCCGGGGATCTTCTACGCGCCGGGGAAGGTCAAGGTATCCGCTCAGCGCCTGCTTACCCAAGCTGGCTCCGGCAAAGCCGCGCCGGGTGCCCTTGAGCGTGATCGCGCTCTTGGAGACGGCGTAAGTGAACGGGCCGCACGCCTGCGCCAGCTCGATGAACCGGTGATACAGTGCGACGACCTCGGGTGGCTTACCGAGCAGGTGGCGCTCGACGGTCCACTCCTGGTTCATCTCGCCCAGGCTACCTGCGTGTCAGCCGAGCCGGTCACGGTCTTTACGGTTGCCGGGCTTGCCGCTGGTAGCGGCGTCATCGTCCCAAGTGACCAGTGCCACAGCGCACGAGCATGGCCGGTCCGACGCGATGCGACATCATGGGCTTGTGGATCGGCGATGGCGTGTACTGACATGGGTGTTCACCATCTGTGGCGTCTTGCTCGTGCCGTGGACCGGGGTGCTGGTCGAGCAGTTGCACGGGCATGCGGGCCAGCGCAGCTTCGACTC
>NZ_JBARCR010000774.1:0-3071 GCF_049794275.1 Trebonia sp. | reverse complement strand
CCTTCGGATCGGCGAACCGCTGCACGTAGCCGAGCTCTTCGAGCACGGCGACCAGCCTGGTCAGCGTGGACGGCGCGATGCCCTCGGCCGCCGCCAGGTCGCCGAGCCGCAGCGGTCCTGACCGCTCCACAGTCGACAGGGCCGCGAGCTGCGTCGGCGTCAGCCCCGCCAGCTCGTGCCTGCGCAGCCGCCGGGACAGCCTGGCGATGGCGACGCGCAGCCGTGTTACATCGATCACGCCGGCCTCAGTGTCCATCATGCTCACGCCGGCGGCCGACGGGCTTATCGTGGTTTCCCGGGCCATGCATGAAGATTACGCTGTGCGGCGCGGACCTCGTAACCTGGAGGAAACCCCGGAGAGGCAGGCAGCGACGTGACCATGGCGCCGAGTGTTTCCTACTCCATCACCGCCCGGCTCGACGTGGCGTCGCACGGCCGCGCGGTCAGCGAGATCACCCGGGCGGTAGAGCAGGCCGGCGGGGTGGTGACCGCGCTCGACGTCACCCCCGGCCAGCGCGGCAGGCTCCGTGTCGACGTCACCTGCGCCGCGACCGACACCGCGCACGCCGAGTCGCTGGTGGCCGCGATGGCAGGCATCGCGGGCGTGTCGGTGCACAAGGTCAGCGACCGGACGTTCCTGCTGCACCTGGGCGGCAAGATCGAGATGCGGTCCAAGGTGCCGCTGCGCAACCGCGACGACCTGTCCATGGCCTACACGCCCGGCGTGGCGCGGGTGTCGCTGGCACTGGCGGCCAATCCGGAGGACGCCCGCCGCCTGACGATCAAGCGCAACAGCGTGGCGGTGGTGACCGACGGCTCCGCGGTACTCGGCCTCGGCAACCTCGGCCCGTACGCGGCCCTGCCGGTCATGGAGGGCAAGGCGGCGCTGTTCAAGCGCTTCGCGGACATCGACGCCTGGCCCATCTGCCTGGACACCCAGAACACGGACGAGATCGTCAGGACCGTCGCCGCGATCGCCCCCGGGTTCGGCGGCATCAACCTGGAGGACATCTCCGCCCCGCGCTGCTTCGAGGTCGAGCGCAGGCTGCGCGCCATGCTCGACATCCCGGTGTTCCACGACGACCAGCACGGCACCGCGATCGTGGTGCTTGCCGCGCTCACCAACGCGCTGCGCGTGGTGGGCAAAGACCTGGCCGGCGTGAAGATCGTAATGGCCGGCGCCGGCGCGGCCGGCACCGCGGTGCTGAGGCTGCTGCTCGACGCCGGCGCCACCAGCGTGATCGTGTTCGACGACCGCGGCGCGGTGCACCACGGCCGCCCGGGCATGAACGAGAGCCTCACCTGGATCGCCGAGCACACCAACGCGGACGGGTACTTCGGGGACCTGGCCGGCGCGGTGCACGGTGCGGACGTCTTCATCGGCGTGTCCGCGCCCGGCATCCTCTCCGCCGAGGACGTCAAGATGATGAACGACGGCTCGATCGTGTTCGCCCTCGCGAACCCCGAGCCGGAGGTCGACCCGGACGCGGCGCGGGAGTACGCGGCGGTGGTGGCCACCGGCCGCAGCGACTACCCGAATCAGATCAACAACGTGCTCGCGTTCCCCGGGGTGTTCCGCGGCCTGCTCGACGCGCAGAGCAGGCAGATCACCGACCGGATGCTGGTCGCCGCCGCGCGGGCGCTCGCCGACGTGGTGCTGCCCGACGAGCTCGGCCCGGATTACATCATCCCGTCGGTGTTCCACCCGGACGTCGCCTCCGGCGTCGCCGCCGCGGTCCGCGCAGTCGCCCTCGAGGCCGATGCAGGCACTCAGGAACCTGGCCCATGATGGTTACATGGATCACATGGAGCCGGATCCGAGTGCCGGGAGACTGCTCGTAGCGACGCCGCTGCTGGGGGATCCGAACTTCAAGCGCGCGGTCGTGCTGGTCGTGGAGCACGAGGACACGGAAGGCACCCTCGGCGTGGTGCTGAACCGGCCGACGAAGATCCCGGTCGGTCAGGTGCTCGAGCAGTGGACAGAGCTGATCACGGACCCTTCTGTGCTGTTCCGCGGCGGTCCGGTCGCGCAGAACAGCGCGCTAGCGCTCGCCATGGTCCCCGGTAAGGAGGAGCCGCTCGGCTGGCGCGCGCTCGACGGCGCGCCGGCGCTGGCCCGGCTCGGCCTGCTCGACCTGGACGCGCCGCCCCGGCTGCTGGCGCCCGCTATCCAGTCGCTGCGCGTCTACGCCGGCTACGCGGGCTGGTCGCCCGGGCAGCTCGAGGCGGAGATCGACGAGGGCGCCTGGTTCGTGCTCCCGGCCGAGCCCGGTGACATCTTCGCCGCCGATCCAGAGCACCTGTGGCGCGCGGTCCTGCAGCGCCAGGAAGGCGACATGGCCTTCCTCGCCACGTACCCGGAAGACCCCGGCCTCAACTAGCCGCGGTGATCCGTCTCTTTTACTGGTGACGTACCCGTCGGGTTACCTTAAGGCTGTGATCCGAACGCCCGATCAGCGGGTCCGCGTCTTCGTCAGCTCGACGCTGGGGGAACTGGCACCCGAGCGGCGGGCGGTGACCTCCGCCATCACGCAGATGCGGCTGACGCCCGTCCTGTTCGAGCTCGGGGCGAGGCCTTACGCGCCGCGAGAGCTGTACCGTGCCTACCTGAAGCAGAGCGACGTTTTCGTCGGGGTCTATGCCGAGTCCTACGGATGGATCGCTCCCGGCATGGAGGTCTCCGGCCTGGAGGACGAGTATCGCCTGGCGGCGGACATGCCACGGCTGATCTACATGAAGGAGACGGCGCGGCGTGACCCGCGGCTAACGAGCTTTCTCACGGCGATCGAGGCCGAGGGAGTGGTCTCCTACCGGCGCTTCAAGGATGCCGATGAGCTGGCTTCGCTGGTCGCCGACGACCTGGCGCTGCTGCTGACGGAGCGTTTCGTCGGCCCGCCCGCTGCGCCGCCCGTCGCGCCGCTTCCCGCGCCGCGCTGGCCGCTGGTCGACCGGGTGGAGGAGATGCGGTCGGTCACTGGGCTGCTGGAGCGGGGTGAGGTCGTCGAGCGGCTGTTGCTGGCGGCGGCGCCGCTCGCCGAGCAGATCCTGGAGCGGGCGCCCGGGCTGAAAGT
>NZ_JBARCR010000773.1:0-2160 GCF_049794275.1 Trebonia sp. | reverse complement strand
ACGACAGCCAAAACACCCTGCCAGCGAATCTGAGGCACCGCAGGCCAGGCCCGTCTCAGTGCCTCACCTCGGATGACAACGGACAGCGGTACGCCAGCATGGCCTGCCTGAGGTCCTCGGTCGCGGCGGCGCCCGCCTGCTCGGTCGTCTGGCGCGCCAGCCGGTACTCCTGGATCCGGTCCGCGTGGTACACCGACAGGTCAGAGAACAGCCGCTCTCGGTCGGCGACCTGATAGCCGCGATCCGCGGCGACCGCGGTGACCAGAGAGTCCGCTGCCTCCGCGGCCCGCGACGGGGTGTCGATGAACTCTTCCTGGAGCGTCGCCCACTGGGTGTCGTACGCGGCGCGCCGCTCGGCGCTGAGCGGCCGGATGTCCAGCTGCGCGATGCGGCGCTCCCGCTCGGCGAGCTCGCTGCGCGCCCGCCGCGGGCCGACCTCTGCCGCGAGCCGGTCGTACTCGGGACCGAACCGCTGCTGCAACGCTCGCTGGCGCCGTAGCAGAATGCCGACCGCCGCGGCGAGCAGCACGACGACGATGACGATCACGATGATGGTAACGGCCATGGTGACCTCCAGGACGACGGCGTGACCGCCCCCGCGACTGCCCCCCAGATTCCGGTCCAAACTCCGCGAATCCCTGCCGGACGGCAAAGCGGCCGATCACGTCCGGCGGCCGTCCCGCGCCGCCGCCCCGATACGATCTTCGGGGAAGCGAGGTGGGATGACGCGAATGGGGATGACTCCGGCCCAGGCGAGCGCGCCAGGCCCAGGCCCGAGGCAGCCCGGGGCGCGGGCCGCCATCGCCTGGTTCGCGGTGGCGCTCGCAGGCAGCGCCCTGCTCGGCCTGCTCGCCGGGCTCATCTGGAGCGAGGTCGCGCCCCGCGCGCTGCTCCAGGAGGTCTCGCCGGGAACGGCTGAGTTCGTGAACGTCGAGACGAGCGCGTTCATCGTCGCCGACGGCTGGTTCTGCCTGATCAGCGCCGCCGCAGGTCTGATCACCGGGCTGCTCGGCTACCGGTTCCTGCTGACCGCGCGGACCGGTGCCCGCGCCGCCGAGGGCGTCCGGGCGGCCGCGGCGGCCGGCCTGATCCTCGGCGGCATCGCCGGCGCGTTCGTCATGCTCTGGCTGGGCGAGCAGATCGGCCTGTCCGGCTACGACCAGCACCTGGGCAGCAGTCCGGACGGCACGCTGTTCCCCGGATCGCTCGCCCTCGGCGCCAAGAGCGCGCTGGCGTTCTGGCCGCTGGTCACCGCGGTCATCATCCTGGTCTCCGAATGGGGCACCCGCCGCTCCGCCTCCCCCAGCCCCGATGATTCCGCCGCCGTTGACAACTGAGAGCCGGCGACCGAGACACGCGAGACACCCGAGACACGCGGCTGTCCAGCATGCGGACGGTTCTGCGACCGGCCTGCGGTCTTCGTAGACTGGGCAGGTGACTTCGGATCGCGGGGTCAGCCCCGTCACCACCGTTATTGACCTGCGTGGTCGCGCCGCGGACGGGCTCACCAGGCAGGCGCTTGACGGCGTGCTGCCGCGCGCGGCCCTCGACGTGGATCGCGCCGCGGACCTCGTCAAGCCGATCACCGAGGACGTCCGCGTCCGCGGCGGCGCGGCCGTCCGTGAGTACACCAAGCGGTTCGACGGCGTGGACCTGGCGCATACCCGCGTCCCGCGAGAAGTCCTGCGCCGCGCCCTGGACACCATCGACCCGAAGGTCAGGGACGCTCTCGAGGAAGCCGCGCGCCGCGCCCGGGTGGTCCACGAGGCCCAGGTCCCGCGCCGCGCCGACACCACGCCCGCGCCGGGGCTCACCGTCTCCACCCGCTTCATCCCCGTCAACCGGGCCGGCGTCTACGTGCCAGGTGGCCTCGTCGCCTACCCCTCGTCCGTGGTGATGAACGTGGTACCGGCCCAGGCCGCCGGGGTCACAGAGATCGCGGTCGCGAGTCCTCCGCAAAGCGAGTTCGGCGGCCTGCCGCACCCGGCGGTGCTGGCCGCCTGCGCGCTGCTCGGCGTCACCGAGGTGCACGCGGCCGGCGGCGCGCAGGCGCTCGCCATGTTCGCCTACGGCACCGGTGAGTGCGCGCCCGTGGACGTGATCACCGGTCCGGGCAACGTATACGTCGCCGCCGCCAAGCGCATCCTGCAGGGCCAGGTC
>NZ_JBARCR010000772.1:0-2406 GCF_049794275.1 Trebonia sp. | reverse complement strand
GGATGGCTCGGCCGAGGGCGGGTCTGCCGGCGGGGGCGGGGGTGCCGGGGGGTTCGCGCGGACGGCTTCGGCGTAAGCGGCGCGGAGCTTGGCCAGCTCGGCGTCGGGGTCGGTGAACCAGCTGGTGGACCAGAGCCGGTGCACCCGCCAGCCGAGCCGCTCCAGGTGCTCCTTGCGCAGCCGGTCCCGGTCGCGGACGCTGCGGGAGTCACGGTAGGACGCGCCGTCGGCCTCGACGGCGAGGATCATCCGGGTCGGGTCGTCGGGGTGCGCGGCGGCGAAGTCCACCCGGTAGCCGCCCACGCCGTACTGCGGGACGACCATGATGCCGAGCGCGGCCAGCCGGGCCGCCACGTCCGACTCGAACGCGCCGAGACCGGAGTCCGAGCCGGACGCCGCCACCGGGGTGCCGCCTGAGCCCGCGTACTCCAGGTACTCGGCGAGCAGCCGGGCACCCGGCTTGGTGAGGCGGCCCGGGTCCACGTCGTGACTGGAGAACGAGCTGACCACCGTCAGCCGGCGCTTGGCGCGGGTCGCCGCGACGTTCAGCCGCCGCTCGCCGCCGTCGCGCAGCAGCGGACCCCACTGGTAGCGCATCCGCCCGTCGGCGTGCTTGCCGTAGCCGACCGACAGGATGATCGCGTCCCGCTCGTCGCCCTGCACCCGCTCCAGGTTCTTGACGAAGAACGGCTCTGGCGCGTCTTCGGCGAAGAACGCCTCAAGATCGGCCGGGGCGGACGCCAGCGCCGCG
The DNA here is from genome assembly GCF_049794275.1 of Trebonia sp. NCBI lineage: Bacteria > Bacillati > Actinomycetota > Actinomycetes > Streptosporangiales > Treboniaceae > Trebonia > Trebonia sp. Next base: position 1,655 of record NZ_JBARCR010000772.1, on the reverse strand, counting down.
CGCAGCGCGAGGTCGATCCGCTCCGCGTGCCGCATGCCCAGCGCGATCACCCCGAGGGACTCTCCGGGGCGGGTCCTGGCGTGCTCCAGGATCAGCCGGACCACCTCGGCGACCTCTGTCGCCACCGACGACTCCTGGCCCGGCCGGTCATCCTGCGTGACCACCACGTGCCGCAGGCAGTCGTCTCGCGCCACGCCAGGGAACGTGGTCAGCGCACCGCCGTAGATCCGGTCGTTGGAGAACGCCACCAGGCGCTCGTCACGTGAGCGGTAGTGCCAGCTCAGCGGGCACACCGGCAGCAGCGGCCGCAGCGCGTCGAGCACCGACTCGAACCCGGCTCGCAGCGACACCGTCTCGTCGGCGAGGTCGTCGTCGTCGGCCGGGTCGCCGGAGTCCACCTGGCGGAAGAAGTTCGTCGGCGGCAGCTGCCTGTCGTCGCCCGCGACCACCACCTGATGGGCCCTGATCATCGAGCCGATCGCGTCCGCGGGGACGATCTGGCTCGCCTCGTCGAAGATCACCACGTCGAACAGCCGGGTCAGTGGCAGCGCCTGGCTGACCATCAGCGGCGACATCGCCCAGCACGGCTTCAGCGCGAACAGCACGTCGCCGGTCTGGTCGAGCAGCCGGCGCAGCGGCAGGTGGCCGCGGCGCAGCGCCGCCTGCTTGCGGATCACCCTGGCCTGCAGCGGGTGCTTGTCGACCGTGTCCCGCAGCTGCCGGGCCCACGCGCTGCGCACCCGGGCGCGGTTCGCGGCCAGGTGCTCGGTGTCGCGAGCGCGGAACTCTTCGGCGATCTCGTCGAGGGCGACGCCGTACTCGGCGTCGTAGTCGAGGTCGGTGATCCGGATGTGGTCCAGGATCGTGCGGTACCACGCGTAGTCGAACGCGGCCACGAGCACGTCGGGGGTGACCTCGTCCGAGCCGGCTTCGTCCAGCAGCTGGGCGAGGCCGAGGGCGCCGAAGCGGCGGGCCAGCTCGTGCAGCCGGGGCAGCCGCCACGGGGTTTCCGCGTCCGCCGCCAGCGCGGCCGACGCCTTCTCCGGGTCCTCGCCGAGCCCGGCTTGCGGTGCGAACGCCGCCAGCGCGGCCAGCTGCTGTTCGGCTTCCCGCCACGCGAGGGTCAGCGCCGGGTAGTCCGACGGCAGCCGCGGTTCGCCGCCAGGTCCGGCGCCCCCGGCCAGCGCGGTCCACTCCGCCTTCGCCTCCTTGCGCAGGGCGCGCCGCTCGCGGAAGCCACGGCCGGGCTGATCCGCCTCGTGGAGGAGGTTGAAGAGGCGAGTAAGCCGCGTACGTTCCGGATAACTGGCACAGGTGGGGGGCAGACCGGTTTCCCTGCACGCGGCGGCCAGCCGGGCAGCCAGCCTCGGCAGCGTCCTGGCGGACAGGGTGCCCGCCAGCTCGACGGCCTCGTGCGCCTCGGCGCGGGTGCGCAGGGTGGCGCCGAACCAGGGGGTGCTGCCGGGGTGCAGCGTGAAGCCGCCGAGGCGGGTGAACTCGCGCAGCTCGTCGCGGATCGCCTCGGCGAGCTCGGGCGTGATCTGATCGGGATCGGGCAGCCGGGCGGCGACCCGCGCGGCCGGCGGCACGCCGAGCAGCGCCGACTGCACCTGGTAGGCCGACAGCCGCCACGGCTCGTGCACCCGGTGCAGCGC
>NZ_JBARCR010000771.1:0-12143 GCF_049794275.1 Trebonia sp. | reverse complement strand
GGCCTGGCCCGTCGCCACGGCGGTGGACGCGGCGGCAGGAATCGCGCTGCTCACGGCCATCGTCGCAGCCGCGCTGGTCCTAGAGCAGGCTACGGTTAAGGCATGATCGAGAGGTACACGCTGCCCGAGATGGGGCAGGTGTGGAGCGACGCTCACAAGTACGAGCTGTGGTGCCGGGTGGAGACGCTGGTGCTCGAGGCCCACGCGCGGGCGGGAACAGTGCCCGCCTCGGCAGTCGGCCCCGTCCGTTCGGCGCCTCCTCCCAACCCCGAAGCGGTGGCAGCGATCGAAGCCGTGACAGAACACGACGTGATCGCGTTCCTTACCGCCTGGGCGGACAATACCGAACCGCGGTCCGCGGCGGCCTACGTGCACTACGGGATGACCTCCTCCGATCTGCTCGACACCGCGCTCGCCGTCCAGCTCGCTGAGGCCACCGACATCATCGTGACGAAGGCGGACCGCCTGGTCGCGGCGCTGCGTGATCACGCACTCGCCCACCGGAACACGCTGCGCTCAGGGCGGACCCACGGCGTGCACGCCGAACCGGACCTGTGGGGCCACCGGGTCGCCGACTTCGCGTTCGCCGCGGCGCGGTCCAGGGACCGGGTGCGGCGGGCGCGGGAGGCGGTCGCGGTCGGCAAGCTGTCGGGGCCGGTGGGCAGCTACTCCAACATCGACCCGGCCATCGAGGCCGAGGTGATGCCCGCGCTCGGGCTGCGCGCCGCCGACGCGGCTACCCAGGTGGTGATGCGCGACGGCATCGCCGAGTGGGTGTCCGCGCTGGCCGTGCTCGCCACGGTCTGCGAAGCGGTGGCGCTCGAGGTCAGGCACGGGCAGCGGACCGAGGTGCGCGAGCTCGCCGAGCCGTTCAGGTCCGGCCAGAAGGGCTCGTCATCGATGCCGCACAAGAAGAACCCGATCCGCTCCGAGCGGATTTGCGGGCTGGCGCGGGTGGTGAGGTCATACGTGACTCCGGTCACCGAAGGCATACCGCTGTGGCACGAGAGGGATATCTCACATTCCAGCGTGGAGCGGATCGCGCTTCCTGACGCCGCGATCGCCACGGACTACCTGGTGCACTTGACCACGGGGCTCGTGGAAGGACTGGTCGTGGACGCCGCGCGGATGCGGGCGAACATGGATCTCACGAACGGCCTGCTGTACTCCTCTGGAGTACTGCTCGAGCTGGTCAGCAGCGGAATGTCCAGGGAGGACGCGTACGCCCTCGTGCAGGCCGCCGCGATGGACACCTGGGACAACCAGACCCCGTTCCGTGATGCCTTGCTCGCCCAGGGCAAGAGCAGGAACATGGCCATCGATGAGCTGGCCCTTGACCGGGCATTTGACGCCGAACGGTACGTCGGCCGGCTCGGCGGCGTGTTTGACCGTGTCTCAAGGCTCACGTGAGCACGCGCATCGGATGGCATACTGGACAACGCATTCGCACGGGTGTGCTCGTGTAGCGCGCCGTTCTCGTCGTTACCCCTCGGACAGGAGTCCATCCACATGACCAAGGGCACCGAGACCCGCTACCGCGTTCGCGGCGGCACGACCCTGCACGGGACGGTCTTCATCCAGGGCGCCAAGAACGCGGCGCTCAAGATGATCGCGGCGTCGCTGCTGACGTCGAAGGGCCGGACCGTGCTGCGGAACGTCCCGCCCATCGAAGACGTGCGGCGGGCCATCGAGCTCGCGCAGGCGGTCGGCGCCCTTGTCGAGTTCCATGAGCCGGAGCGCACGCTAGTCGTGGACGCCTCGCGGCTGACGTCCCCGGTGCTCCCGGCGGAGATCGCCCGGCGGTCCCGCGCCTCAGTGCTGTTCGTGCCCGCGCTGCTGCACCGGTTCGGCGAAGCGGTCATTGAGGGCATCGGCGGCTGCAACCTGGGCAGCAGGAACCTGGACTTCCACTACCGCGGTTTCGCGCGGCTCGGCGCGACGGTGGACGAGGGTGACTCGGTCATCAGGATCACGGCGCCAGCCGGGCTGCGCGGCGCGCACCTGTACCTAGACACGCCGTCACACACCGGCACAGAAAACCTGATCATGGCGGCGTCGCTGGCGCCGGGCACCACGATTATCGACAACACCGCGCAAGAGCCCGAGGTACTCGACGTGATCGCGTTCCTCTCCAGGATGGGCGCGGACATCAGCGGCGGCGGCACCGGGTTCATCACCGTGCACGGAGTTTCCGAGCTAACGGCGGTTGAGCACACCGTGATGCCGGACCGGATCGACGCCGGCTTGTTCGCTATGGCCGCGGCCGCCGCGGGCGGCGAGATCAACCTGGTGGGGGCGAACCTGGATCACTTCGGAGTGGTCCGGTGGAAGCTGGAGCAGATGGGCGTCGAGTTCGCATCCCAGGGCGCCGTGCTTCAGGTGAGGCGCGAGCGGCCGCTGCGGCCGATCAACGTGGTCACATCGCCGTATCCGGGGTTCGCCACCGACCTCCAGTCGCCCATCATGGCGGCGGCGACGATGGCCGACGGCGCCAGCTACATCCGGGAAACGATCTTCGACGGCCGGTACACCCTGGTGCCCGAGCTGAACAAGATGGGCGCCAAGATCGAGATCGACAACAACGTCGCGATCGTGCACGGGGCAGCGGGGCTGCACGGCTGCGAGGTCACCGCCCACGACCTGCGCGGCGGCGCGGCGCTGATCCTGGCGGGCCTGGCCGCGGAGGGCGAGACCCTGGTGTCCAACGGCTACCTGATCGACCGCGGCCACGCGACGATGGTGGAGCGGTTCGCCGCGCTCGGCGCCGACGTCAGCGCCGAGGAACACGAGCCGGCCATCGTAAGCTAGCCCGCGACTGGGCCCGGCTTAGCCCGTCGCGGCGGCCTGCTCGTAGAGCTGGCGGATGTCGCTGTTCAGGTACGCGCTGTAGGAGATGGCGTCCGTGTCGCCACCCTCCTGGTAGCCGCCGATCACGCCGACGATCGTGCCGGTGCGGGTTCGCGGGTCGAAACCGGTTACCCACGGGCTGCCGCTGGTGCCGCCGAAGAACCCGCCGCACTCGAACCTGACCTGGCGCGCGCTCTGCTGGCTGGTCCGGTTCATGCAGGTCACCGGGGCGTCTGCGCTCGCCGGGTAGCCGGTGACCCGCACCAGGTGGTCGAACCCCGCGTCGAAGCCGATCTGGTTGGCGCCGAGGACTTCTTCGATGTTCTTGCCGTCGAGCGGCTGGAGCACCACGAAGCCCACGTCGAAGTCCGGGTCAGAGGACGCCGCCCACTGCGGGGCGACGAGCAGCCTGCGCGGCGTCCACACCCCGAACGGCGTGGCGCCGTTATGGTAACCGGGGATGAACACGATGTCGGACTTGTAGCCGCCGCCCTTGCCGCCGTGGATGCAGTGCGCCGCCGTGACCAGCAAGTCGCGCCCGGGGCTGGCGACGACGCTCGCCGTGCAGAAGTGGTCGCCGCTCGCGTCGTGGGTGAAGAGCGCACCGACCCGCGGCGCGGCCAGCAGCGGATTTTGCGCGGTGGGCGTGGCGCCGGGGGACGGCAGCTTCGGCAGTGACCAATCGCGCGAGGGCTGCGCGCCGAGCAGCCTGTTGTGCGTCCAGTAGCCCGCGGCCGCGGGGGTGCTGGCCTGTCCCCCGGCACTGCCCCCCGAAGCACTGCCCCCCGAAGCACTGCCTCCCGAGGTGCAGCCACCCAGCAGCGCCGCGAGTGCCAGCCCCGCGGCCATGGACCAGTGCCTCACGTGTGCCATGTGCCCTCGTGGCTTAACTTACCCGGCCGCCGTCCCGGAGGGTAGCAGAATGGCTACGTGTGGTGCGGGAAGGCGCGGGCGGTCGCCAGGAACGCATCGTTAGCTGCCGGGGTGCCGATCGAGACGCGGGCGCCCTCGCCGGCGAAGGGGCGGACGGCGAGGCCGGACCCCTCGCAGGCCGCCGCGAAAGCGGCGGTGTGCTCACCAAGGCGGAGCCAGACGAAGTTGGCCTCCGTGACCGGCACGGTCCAGCCGTCCGCGAGCAGCGCCGACCGCACCCGGTCGCGCTCCTTGACGACCGTCTCCACGCGCTCAAGGAGTTCCGCCTCCGCGGCGAGCGACGCTACCGCCGCCGCCTGCGCGATCGAGCTCACGGTGAAGGGGAGCATCGTCTTCCGTACGGCGTCCGCGACCGGCGGGTGCCCGATCAGGAAACCAACCCGCAGCCCGGCCAGCCCGTACGCCTTGGAGAACGTGCGGAGCACGGCCACGTTGGGCCGGTCACGGTACAGGTCCACGCCGTCTGGGACCGATTCGTCGCGGATGTACTCTCGGTAGGCCTCGTCGAGCACGACCAGGACGTCTCCTGGCACCTGGTCGAGGAATTCGGTGAGCTGCCGGCGGCCTACGACCGTGCCTGTCGGGTTGTTCGGGTTGCAGACGAGGACGAGCCTGGTCCGCGGCGTGACGGCGGCCGCCATGGCGGCCAGGTCGTGCGTCTCGTCTGCCAGCGGCACCTGGATCGACGTGGCGCCCGCGAGGGCGACGAGCGGCGGGTACGCCTCGAACGACCGCCACGCGTAGAGCACCTCGGCGTCCGGATCGCTGACCGCCTCGACAAGCTGCTTGAGGACCCCCACCGACCCGCACCCGACCGCGATGTGCTCGGCGGGCACGCCGAACCGCTCCGCGATCGCTGCGGTCAGCGCTTCCGCTCCGTTGTCGGGATAACGGTTCACGCCGCGACCCGCCTCGGCGATCACCTCAGCGACCGACGGGAGAGGCCCGTACGGCGACTCGTTGGACGACAGCTTGTGCGCCTGCCCCGCTACCGCGGCCGGGACCTTGCCGGGCTTGTACGAGGCGAACGCGTCGAGCAACGCGCGGAACCGAGGTGCGAGATCACTCATGCCCCACAGTCTCGCACCTCCGGCGGGGTTATCCGGCCGTCAGACCGTCGCGCGCGGGACCGCCGTGTGAGCCGTCTTGGGCGCCAGATCGTTCGCCTTGCGAGCGGAGTGCGCGTGGTGTGCCGTGGGCTGCTTGCCGGCCTCGGCCGCCGCGAAGTGCTGGACCTGCCAGGACAGCCCGGCGGTCATCCACTCGAGCATCGGGGTCAGCCCTGACCGCCAGACCATGGCCTGGTGTCCCCCGCCGCTCACGATGTCCACAGGGGGCACGTCGGCGACCCGCAGCAGGAGCAGCTGCCTGAAGTACTCCGCGTTCTGCACGTCGGACAGGTCGTCGGCGCCCGCGGCGAGGAAGAATTGCGGGACCCCGACCGGTACGTTCTGGATGTACTCGTCAGGGGTGTTGATCTCCAGCAGCCGCTTGTCATGCGCGAACACGTTGATGTCGTGTGGCTTGCCGCCGGCCCTCCCGCCGGTCGGCACCTGGCTGGCGTCTGGCGCGAAGTACCCGCTTTCCACGCCCACATAGCCGAACCTGTGCGCGTCCTGCAAGCCGATGTTGGCGGCGCAGAAGCCGCCCTCCGAATAGCCCGCGATGCCCCACATCAGGCCTGGCCGTTGTACGCGGAGGTTGGCGGCGGCCCAGTTGGGGACCTCCGTGCCCACGAAGGTCATGTCCTGCAGGCCGTGCGGGTCGTTGAGGCACTGCAGCGAGTACTGCAGGCCGCCGTCGGTGTCCGGCATCACGAGCACCGCCGGGGACGCCTTGTGCTCCGCGAGCAGGTTCAGGTAGATCGGGATCACGTTCATCACGTTGACCCAGGTGGCCGGCTGCCCTGGGGCACCGTGCAGCAGCTCGATGGCCGGGAATCTGTAGTTCGCGTACGCCTTGGCGAAGTACTGCGGTGGCAGGTAAACGTACACCTGCCTGGTGATGTGGCTGCGCGGACCGGTGACCGTGGTGCTGAACAGGGCGCCGAACTGGGCGTCGAGCCCGGCGTTGGTGCTGCTGATCTGCTGCCGCAGCGAGCCGTCGCGCTTCAGGCTGGCGGCCGACAGGTGCGGGATCGACTGCGCCTGCCCGGACAGGTCGCTGAACAGCGCACCCCAGGTCTGGTAGTAGTCGTAGTACTTGTTCACCGCCGCGATGCCGAACACCATGGCCGGGATGAACGCCAGGCACGCGGCCAGCACCCGGAAGACGACCTGCTTGGTGAGGACGAGCCAGATGACGAGGGCACCAAACGCCACTATCAGCAGCAGGAAGAATAGCGTTCCCTGCGGTTCTAGCACTAACACTCCTCGCCATGGCACGCGAACCCCTCGCACGCGTGCCGTGCGGATCTAAGCCCTGGCGGTGGAGGTGGGATTTGAACCCACGGAGGGGTTGCCCCCTCACACGCTTTCGAGGCGTGCGCCCTCGGCCACTAGGCGACTCCACCGCCGGTGAGCTTACCTGACCTTCGCCACTAACAACGAGCTGAGTTCTAGCGCCGTTCCGAGAAAAAAGTTCGGATTGTATTCAGACACTCGGCTTCGAGCACTCCGCTGATGACTTCAGGAACCGGCACGAGCCGCTGATCACGCACCACGTCCCAGAGTGAGCCCACCGCGCCGGCCCGCGGATCGGCGGCGCCGTACACCAGCCTGCTCAGCCTGGCGGACGTTATCGCGCCCGCGCACATCGTGCACGGCTCTAGCGTCACGACAAGCGTCAGGCCGTCGAGCCGCCAGGAGCCGATGACGCTAGCCGCGGCCCTGATCGCGAGGATTTCGGCGTGTGCCGTCGGATCGGCGGCCGCCTCCCGGCGGTTGCGCCCCAGGGCGATCACGGAGCCCGTGCCGTCAAGGACCACCGCCCCGACAGGGACATCGCCGGCGTCCGCCGCGGCCGCCGCCTCGGCGAGCGCGGCCCGCATCGCGGGCTCGAACGAGGCCTCGTACCCGGTCGGCACTGTTAGTCAGGAGCCGAGGGCGACGTCGAGCGCGCGCTCCATCGCCAGCCCGAATCCGAGCCTGGCCGCGATGGATTCAACGGCGTCCTCCACGTGATCCCACGGATCGTCGTCAGAGTCGACGTCCAGTCGGCTGCAGATGGCGGCGAGCTCCATCTCGTCCAGCCCGAGGTCGGCGAAGATCGACAGGTCCCCGGCCGGCAGCACCTGGTCGAGGTCCTCCTCGTCAGGGACCGGGATGTCGAGGTACTCAAGCACCTGCTCCGCCAGCGGGTAGTCGAGCGCCGCCCCGATGTCGGACAGCAGCACCGATACCTGGCTGCCGACCACCCGGATCGCCACGAAGAAGTAGTCGTCGATCCCGGCGAGCCCGATCGTTCCTGCGATGCTGGGCTGTTGCCGGAGCACGCGCACGAGTCCGGCGAGATCGGCCGTGACCGTCTCCGGCAGCACGTCGGCTTCCCACTGGTCGTCTTCACGGAAGACGATGATCGCAAAATCCGTCTCGCTTACCTCTGGCATCGCCATGCCCCAAGCATGCCCTGCACGGGGGAATCTTGTCAGATCGAGGAACGTCAAGGAAGCCGAACATCAAGGAAGCGGAACGGGCTGGCCAGCGGGTCCGTGCGCGTTCGCCGGCGTGGCTGCTTCCGGTCAGCCGCCGTCGGCTGCATGCTTCCCCGCGGCGCGGCATACTCTCAACTAGGCACATGCGTAGCGCCGCGAGGTTCCGGGCATACTGCAGCCGTTAGGCACGGAGCAAGGCGAGGACCGCGCCGGCTTGGAGCCACATCCAGGCCGGGTTCGGGCTAGGATAAAGGGATACTGGCAAAATGGAGATGTCTGCGCTCCCAGGGAGGCGGCAGTGAAGCTCAAGACGGTCCTGACATGGGCGGCCGTGGCATTCGTCCTGTGGTGGATCATCCAGCAGCCGACCAGCGCCGCACATCTGGTACACAACATCGGAAATGTTCTCACCAGCGCCGCCCACGGTCTTTCAGACTTCATTGCCAGCCTTTAGGATTTCGCAATGGGCATTAGGGTCGTACCGAACGAAACGGTACCGGCCACCGTTTACAAGCACCTGCTGCCGCACGAGCGGCAGGTCATAACCGTTCGGTTCCACCCCGCGGTGCTGATCAGGCCAGTGGCCGAGGTCCTTGCCGGACTTGCGATCGCTGGCCTGCTCTCCACTACGCTCGCCCGGAATAACGGCCTCGCGCTGCTGATCATCTGGCTGATCTGGCTCTTGGTCGTGCTCAGGCTGCTCTATAAAGTCTGGGAATGGCTTGACGATTACTTCGTAGTAACCTCCAAGCGCATGATGCTGGCTACGGGCGTTTTCTCCAAGTCGGTGGCCATGCTGCCGCTCACCAAGGTGACGGATATGCGCTTCGAGCGCTCGGCAAGGGGCCGCGTGTTCGGCTACGGCAAGTTCATCGTCGAGTCGGCCGGCCAGGAGCAGGCGCTGCGCGAGGTGGACTATCTGCCCTATCCCGAGCAGCTTTACCTCGAGGTGTGCGGGCTTATCTTCACGCCAGACAAAGGCGACAGCGACGACGGAACTTAAAGGCCGGGCCGCTTTACCGCTCTTGAACCCATTTGGCGGCGGCGATCGCGGAACCCCGCGCCCCGGCCATGTCGAGGTCCGGGACCAAGGTGATCTCGGCTAGCTCGGCCTGCTCCGCGTACAGCGACGTGTTCTCCCGCACCACGCCGAGGAACCAGTCACGGAAGTGCGGCGCCGCCTCGATCACCCCGCCGCCGACGAAGTACGTGTCGGGGTCGGTGAACTTGGCGGCGACCGAGAACACCTGCCCGATCGCCATGGCCTGCTGGCGGAAGATGGCGAGCGACATCTCGTCGCCCCGTTCGGCGTAGCCGCGGACAAGCTTGGCGCCCTTGGCGATAGGCACGCCGGCGAGTTCGTGGCCGGGGAACCTCGTCAGCCAGTACGGCAGCAGATTCCGCGTTATCCCGGTCAGCGAGGCGACCGACTCGGCGTCGGCGAACAGCCCGCAGTTGCACGACGGTCTGGGCTGGCCGTCCTCGAGCAGTCCCTCCATCGGTATCGGCATGTGCCCGAGCTCGCCGGCCATCCCGGCCGCGCCCTTGACGATGCGCCCTTCCTGGACCACGCCGCCGCCGAGTCCGGTGCCGACGATGGCGGCCACTGAGCTGCGGCGGCCCGACTCCGGGCCGTGCCGCACGTGGTGGGCGTAAATCGCGGCCGCGTTGGCGTCGTTGTTGTACACGACAGGGATGCCGAGGCGCGCCTCGAGCGCGCCCCTGATGTCGAACTTGTGCCAGCCGGCGTGGCCGAAGTTGGTCGCGCCCCCGGTGGCGAGGACCCCCGCGGCGCTAGCCGGCCCCGGGGTGTCCAGGCCGACCGCGAGCACCTTCTCCCTTGGCACGCCCGTCATGCCGAGCACCTTGTCGAACTCGTCGACTAGCGCCTGGATCGCCTTGTCCGGGCCCTCGCGAACGAGGCTGGGCAATTCCGCCATCGTGTCCACGAGGAACCTGCCGTCCGAGGTAAGAACGGTGCCATTGTTCGTAGTACCGCCATTGTCGATACCAACGGCTACCCAGTCACCCGGTACGAGCATGAAACCTCCATCGCCAGCCAATGCTCTGAAGAAGGTATATCCAAGGTAAGGCTACTGACTACTACCTGGTCTGATAGAGCATCAGCATCTTGTCTCCGTCGACCCACCGGCGAACCAGTTTCATTCGGGCGACGAGCGACACCTCCTCCTTGTCCACCGGCGTGGCCCTGGCGGAATCTAGGTAGGCGGCGTACGCGGGCTGGGTGTAGACCCAGACCCGTGTGACGTGCGTGAACCGCTTCAGCAGTTCGGCGGGGCTCACGTCGGTGCCGTAGAGCGTGTCTGAGGCCACCGGGGATTGTGCGAGCGCGATGTCGCGAACGCCCCGCCACTGGGCCGGGTACTCCACCTCGACCGGCCGGTAGCTCATCGGAATGAAGAAGACGATGTCCCCCGGCTTGGCGTTGGCCGCGACGATCTGGGAGTCGCCCGCGAGGTTGTCCGGCCGCGAGCTCGGCAGGCTCACCTTCGCGTCCGCGGGGATGAGCGCGATAACGAGCAGGATCAAGATCGCGGCAGCGGGCAGCCAGCCCAGCCATGCCAGCCCGGCTCGGCTCAGCGACGGTACCGCGGCCGTGACCAGCCTGGCGAGCCATGTGAGCCCCCACGCCACCAGGATGGCCAGGGCGGGCAGGCAGTACTCCACGTACCTGCCGTCGTAGACCGGGTGCACCTGCGACGCCACGAGCAGCAGCGCTGGCGGCAGCACCAGCCACGGCAGCGCGACGCTGCCGGGCGTCACCGACGGCCGGCCGCGCCGCCAGGTGACCGCGTCCGCGGCGACACCGAAGGCCGCGAGGCCGAAGACCGGCCACAACAGCTCCTCGGGTCCCGCCCACGTGCGCGCCAGGTTGACGGCGGCGCTGCGGATGATCACTTGGCCGGTCATCCAGGAGATCGCGTTGCGCTGCGCGTACGCGAAGGCCACGATCGGGATGAGGACGGCCACCGCGACGATCCCGGCCAGCACCCAGCGGGCCAGCACGCCAGCCGGCCGCCGCCCCGCCACGCCGGGCAGGCCCGGTGTGGCGATCAGCAGCGTCACCCCCTGCGCGACGAGGATGAGCAGCCCGAAGATGTTGAACAGCCCGGTCAGCGCGGCCGCCGCCGCGTACCCGATCCACCACCGGCCGCCGTCCTCGATGGCGTTGACCAGCAGATAGGTGGTGATCGCGGCCAGCATCGTCACGATGGCGTACGACCGCGCCTCCTGCGCGTACCTGATCACGGCAGGCAGCAGCGCGAACAGCACGCCCGCGGCCAGCCCGGTGGCGGCGGGGTACGGCGATCCGGCGATCGTGGCGAGGCGGCGCGCGATCAACGCGGTGAAGGCCGCCGCCACGGCCATCGCGACCACGGACGGAGCCCGGAGCACGGTCGGCGCGGAACTGCCCGCGACCGTCTCTACGGCGTGCACCACCAGGTAGTAGGCGCCGTGCACGATGTCGTCGTGCGGCATCGTCGCAAGGAGCTGGCTGACCGAGCGGGCCGCCATCGCCTTCGTGACGCCCTCGTCACCCCAGATCGGGGGCCGGCCGACGTGGTAGCCGCCGGTGATCAGGCCAAGCACACCGGGGACGACCGCTACCAGCCAGGCCACGGGCGAGAACCAGGCCCTGTCCGCCCGGCTGGAGGGACTCCTGGCAGCCCCCGCCTGGCGTGTCGGCTCGCCGGTGCCAAGGTCAATCCCCACGACTCACCTTCTTCACCCAGACCGAGCCAGAATATGAGACCAGACGCGTAGCGCCGCTCTCGGAAGTGACGATCTGCCTGGACCTGGCCACCGGTCAGGGGTGGTGACCGGTGGCCAGGAGCGCGGAGAAGAAACGCCTATGCGTCAGGCAATTCGAAGTTAACCCTGCCCGGTAACCCAGAGGCAAGCCCGTTCCGGTCGTCGGCTTCTAAGCTGAACCGCGTGAGCTACCAGGGCCTCATCCTCGATTTCGGCGGCGTCGTCACCACGGACCTGTTCGCGGAGCTGTCCGCGTTCTGCGTCCGGGAGGGCCTTGAGCCCGGTGCGTTCGCCCGCGTGCTGCGCGACGACCAGGAAGGCAGGCACGCCTTCGAGGACGTCGAGGCGGGCAAGATGTCCCAGCGCGAGTTCGAGGTGACCATCGGCCGCCTCCTCGGCGTCGATGACCACGGCCTGCTGACCCGCGCACTTGGCGGCCTGCGTCCTCGGCCCGAAATCCTGAACCTGATCCAGCGCACCCGCGGCGCCGGCATCAGGGTTGGCCTGCTGTCGAATTCGTGGGGCGACGGAGAATATGACCCGTACGCGGGCTATGACCTGGACAGCATCTTCGACGCGGTGGTCATCTCAGGCGACACGGGAACGCGGAAGCCGGACGCCGCCATCTACCTGATCGCCACGGACGAACTCGGCGTTCCGCCGCGCGAGTGCGTTTTCGCCGACGACACCGCGGCGAACCTCCCGGTCGCCGAGGAACTCGGCATGGCCACCGTCCACTTCACCGACGCTGCCAAGGGCATCCGCGAGATCAGCCGTTTGCTCGGCCTCTCCTTAGGGCCTCCGAGCACTACACTGCAACCCCGGCCTACGCACTATGAGCGGGTCATGCGCCCTCGCCCTCGGCGCCCGGGCGGTCCGGTTCCGCTTCCGAGCCCGGCTCGTCAGCCCTATCCGCAATGAACGCCTCGCTGCTACCGGCCGACCATCGGGGACCGGGTCCGATCTCCGGCTCCTCCGGCCACAAGATCACCGCCCG
>NZ_JBARCR010000770.1:0-2633 GCF_049794275.1 Trebonia sp. | reverse complement strand
CGCCCATTCCGTGCCGAAGGCGCTGGGCGGCCGTCACGTGCGCAGCACGGGCCGGCGGACCGGACGGCCCGGCAGTTCAACGACGGCGGCGACCGGTCCGTCCGGCGGTTCGATGACCGTGGCGGGCGACCTGTGCGGCAGTTTGACGATCGTGGCGAGCGGCCCGCGGGGCGGCTCGACGATCGCGGTGAGCGGGCTGGGCGGGTCGATGACCGTGGTCAGCGCGGGCAGTGGGGCGATCGCGGACGTGATTTGGCGCCTGCGGGGCCTTCGTCTCGCGGAGCCGGCGAACGGTCGTGGCGCGGTAACGGAGCGGGCCCCGAGTCGGGGTCGCAGCGGGGCGGAGCAGGGGTTCGTTCCGGATATCCGGGACAGCGGAGCGCGGGCGGCAACCGGCGGAACTCGGGGCAGGGACGGCACTCCTGACCATCAGTTGGGCAGCCGCGACACCTTTCCGGCGCGAGGACGCCGTTCTTTGCCGCCGGATGGGGTAGATTAGCGTTGGCTGTTGGCGGACTTTAGTGATCGCAAATACAACTGCCGTTTAGCAGCGGGTATACCGCGCTGATCCGCGCGAAGTGCACGGATCTAGGCTCATCTCGAAGGACACGTAGCAAAAATGGCTCAGGGGACCGTAAAGTGGTTCAACGCGGACAAGGGCTATGGTTTCATCGCCCCCGATGACGGTAGCGCGGACGTTTTCGTCCACTTCTCCGCAATCGAGGCGAATGGATACCGCAGCCTCGAAGAAAACCAGAAGGTCGAGTACAGCGTGACCCAGGGCCCCAAGGGTCCGCAGGCCGCGCAGGTCCGCGCCGTCTGACGGGCGCTCGTCCGGTCGCCTAGGCGACCATTCCAACTCACTTAACAGGTGGCGGGTCTAGCGCCAGACGCGAAGCCCGCCACCTGCATTTTTCCGGCGTGCGATATCATGTTCGCATGACCGTCGTTACCGTGCAGGAATCGCTGCTCGACCTCGCAGACGACCCGGCACCGGGTTCGCTGCGACCGGAGCGTGTGCCGCTTGCGCACGGCGCCTGGGTGGACGTGCAGCGAGGGTGGCTGGCCGGATCCGGCGCGCTGTTCGCGCGGCTCGCGGAGCGGGTGCCGTGGCGGGCTGAGCGGCGCCGGATGTACGACCGCACGGTGGACGTGCCTCGGCTGCTCTGCTTCTACGGGGAGGACGCGGACCTGCCCGATTCCGTCCTCGCCGCGTGCCGCGACCGGCTCAGCGAGCACTACCAGGCCGAACTCGGCGAATCGTTCCGCACGGCAGGGTTGTGCCTGTACCGGGACGGGCGGGACAGCGTCGCGTGGCACGGGGACACCATCGGGCGCGGAAGCACCGAGGACACAATGGTCGCGATCGTGTCGCTGGGCACCGCGCGCCCGCTACTGCTCCGGCCGCGGGCCGGCGTCGGCGCCGGCGCCGGCGGCAATGACGGCACGCTGCGGTACAGCCTCGGGCACGGTGACCTGATCGTCATGGGCGGCAGCTGCCAGCGCACCTGGGAGCACGCCGTGCCCAAGTCCACGCGGACGACGGGACCACGGATCAGCGTCCAGTTCCGCCCGCGCGGCGTCCGCTGACCCACCCGGGTAACAGCCACCGACCGCTGCGCGGCGGAGCATGCGGTCCGCGCTATTAGGCTCTAGGCATTGTGAATACGTTCCCGTTGCTGGTGGCTAGCGACCTGGACGGGACGATTGTCCGCAGCGACGGGACGATCTCGGCGCGCACCGTAGCGGCGTTCGCGCGGGTGGAGGCGGCGGGGGCACGGTTCGCCCTGGTCACCGGGCGGCCGCCACGGGTGATGCGGGGAATCGCGGAGACGTTCGGGGACCGGGGGACGGCGATCTGCTCCAACGGGGCGGTCGAGTACGACATGCGCACCGGCACCGTCACCGCACGGCACCTGATCCAGCCGGAGCAGCTCGCTGCGGCGGCGCGGGCGCTACGCGCCGCGATCCCCGGCATCGGGCTCGCCGTCGAGCGCCCGGACGGGCGCGCCGCCGACGACCTGTACCAGGCGGTGAGCTGGGACGCCAACGCGACCATCCCGCGCCCCGGTGACCGCGCGCTGTTCGGCGAGCCGGCCGCCAAGCTGCTCGCCAGGCACCTCGGCTACGGTCCTGACGAGCTGCTCGCGCTGGCCGTGCCGGTGCTCGACGGCCTGGTCAGCGTTACGCACTCCAACGGCAAGGGGCTCATCGAGGCCGCCGCGACCGGGGTGAGCAAGGCCAGCGCGATCGCCGAGCTCGCGGCCGCCCGCGGCATCAGCGCCGCAGAGGTCATCGCGTTCGGCGACATGCCGAATGACCTGCCGCTGCTCACCTGGGCGGGCATCTCCTGCGCGGTCGCCAACGCGCACCCGGCCGTGCTCGCCGCCGCGACCCGCGTCATCGGCGGCCACGACGACGACGGCGTGGCCGAGCACCTGGAGGGGTTGTACCCCTAACTGGTCCATGACCTCGCCGGGCGGGCGGCGCGGGGTGCTCGCCGCGGTGACCGCGCGGCCGAACTGCAGCAGCATCTGCGGGTCGCCGGGCAGTCTCAGCTGGTCGCGGATCAGCTCGCGGGTGAGCGGGTTCTCCAGCGGCTGGGTGTACAGGCTGGCGAACACCCACGCGCT
>NZ_JBARCR010000769.1:0-2295 GCF_049794275.1 Trebonia sp. | reverse complement strand
GGTGACGTCCATGGCGCGGAGCTGGTCGAGCACCTCGTCGCTGTAGGCGGGGACGATGTCCGTGATCACGTAGCCCAGGTCGTCCCTGGTGCGCAGCAGCTGGCCCTCGACGTTCACCCCGTGGTCGGCGAGCACCCGGTTGATCGTGGCGAGCACGCCGGGGACGTTCTGGTGCAGGTGCACCAGGCGGTGCGTGCCCGGCGCGGACGGCAGCGCCACCCCGGGCATGTTGACCGACATCGAGGTCGCGCCGCCCTCGGCGAAGTCGACCAGCTTGCCGGAGACGAACTCGCCGATGTCCTGCTGCGCTTCTTCGGTCGAGCCGCCGATGTGCGGGGTGAGGATGACGTTGCTGAGGCCGCGCAGTTCGGAGACGAACTCCTCGCCGTTGCCCTTGGGCTCGCGCGGGAACACGTCGATCGCCGCGCCGGCGATGTGCCCCGACTCGATGTGGCTGCGCAGCGCCGCGTGGTCGACGACGAAGCCGCGGGACAGGTTCAGGAACAACGACCGCGGCCGCATCCTGGCGAACTCTTCCTCGCCGAAGAACCCGTGGTTGCCCGAGCGGCCGTCCACGTGCAGCGTCACGGTCTCGACCGACTCGAGCAGCTCCTCAAGCGAGGAGCAGCGGCGGGCGTTGCCGATGGCGAGCTTGTCGGCTATGTCGTAGAAGTACACGGTCATGCCGAGGCTCTCGGCGATCACCGACAGCTGGGTGCCGATGTTCCCGTAGCCGACGATGCCCAGCTTCCTGCCGCGCACCTCGTGCGCGCCCTTGGCGGACTTGTCCCAGACGCCCTGGTGCATCTTCGCGTTCTTCTCCGGCAGCCGCCGGGCCATCGAGATGATCTCGGCGATCGCCAGTTCGACGACGCTGCGGGTGTTGGAGAACGGCGCGTTGAACACCGGCACGCCGCGCTTGGCCGCCGCGGCGAGGTCGACCTGGTTCGTCCCGATGCAGAACGCGCCGACGGCGAGCAGGTCAGGGGCGGCCGCGAGGACCCGCCCGGTGACGTGCGTCTGCGATCTGATGCCGAGGAGACTGATGCCCTGGAGCGCCTCGATGAGCTCTTCCTCGCCGAGCGCGCGTGGCATCGTGCGCACTTCGTAGCCGGCCTTCGTCAGTCGCGCCGTCGCGTCCGGATGAATGTTCTCCAGCAGCAGCGCGCGGTTGAGCGTGTCCAGCGTCAGCACCTCTCCCCGTCGGACGGAATTGACCACCGCCCGCAAATGTACAGGATCGTCCGGAACGGATCGTGTCCGTCGCGTGCGGCCGGGTGGCTCGCCGGGCGGCCCGTCAGGCGGGCCGGACCGCGCCGATGCCAGTCCCGTCCACGGCGTCGAGCTGGGCCAGCCGGCCGCGGACGTCGCTGGTGTCTACGCCGGGGATCCTGGTCAGCACGGCCAGCGCCTGCTCCCAGCTGAGCCTGGCGCGCGCGGGCAGCCCGGCGGTGAGCTGCGTGTCCCCGAGCCTGATCAGCGACGAGGCCTGGCCCTCCGGGTCGCCGATGTCGCGGTAGATGTCCACCGCCTGCTCGTAGTGCGCGATCGCCTGTCCGTAGTTGGCGAGCCCGTCGTAGGCGTAGCCCATGCTGTCCAGGGTGTCCGCCGCGCCGCTGCGGCTGCCCGACTCGCGGTGCAGCTCCAGCGCCCGTCCGCAGTGCAGCAGCGCCTCGGCGTGCCTGCCGAGGTGCGCGTAGATCCAGCCGACCGCGTTCTCTGAGTAGGCGACCACCGCGGGGGCGGCGAACGCGCGGCGCAGCCGCAGCGCCTCGAGGGCGTGCTCGAGCGCCTCCGCGTACCGGTGCTGCTGGTCGAGCAGCAGCGCCAGCCCGTGCCGTACCTGTCCGATGCTGGCCCTGTCCCCGAGCTCAGTGAACAGCTCGAGCGCCAGCGTCAGGTGCTCGAGACTCTCGGCCCAGTCGCCGAGCCGCCCGCTGACGTGGCCAAGGTCGTAGTGCACGTGAGCGAGGGCGACCGGGTCGCCCAGGCGGTGCGCGCAGGCCAGCGCCGTGCGCTGCAGCGCGGCGACGTCCTGTATCTGGCCGCGGCGCTTCAGGATCGGTGACCAGTACCACGCCAGCGTCCAGCAGTAGGCCTCGAGGCCCGGCTCGGCGGCCATGGCGACGATGGCCTCCTGCAGGACGCGGTGTTCGGCGTCGAACCAGGCGAGCGCCGCCTCGTAGGAGGCGAACTTCTCCGGGGTGACGTCCGGCGGCCAGGGCGGCAGCTCGACGTGCCCGCGCGCCGGGTACAGTCGCTCGCTCGCGGCGCGCGCGGTCCGCACATAGTGGT
>NZ_JBARCR010000768.1:0-3668 GCF_049794275.1 Trebonia sp. | reverse complement strand
GCCTCGAACGCGAGCATCCACTCGTAGTCGTTGAGCGCGAAGCAGGACACGGTGTTCGCCCGCACGTCCGGGTACTCGCGCGCCATCATGCCGTGCTCGGCGAGCATCGTCCTGCGCTCGGCGGGATCCAGCAGGTACCACTCGTAGGACCGGACGAACGGGTACACGCTGACGTAGGCCTTGGGCTCCTCGTCGGCGAGGAACGCGGGGATGTGGCCCTTGTTGAACTCGGCGGGCCGGTGCAGCGCCATCGCGGACCAGACCGGCTCGCTGGCGTGGCCCAGCCTCGTCCGGCGGAACCGCACGTACATCTCCTGCAGCTCGTCGGAAGTCGGCGCCACCCACCACAGCATGTAGTCGGCGTCGGCGCGCATGCCCTGCAGGTCGTAGCAGCCGCGCGTGACGATGCCCTTGCCCGCGGACTGGTCGAGGACCTCGGTCAGTTCGGCCGCCGCCTGCTCGCGGTCGAACGCCTGGTCGCTCACCTTGAACACCGCCCACATCGTGTACCTGATGAGCTCGTTCAGGTCCCGCGCCTTAAGCCGCTTCTCGTCGTCTGCCACGTCTAGAGATCTTAGTCCCTGCCGTCGAAGCGGCTGAGGTGGGCGATGACCTGCCGGGCGGCCGCCCTGGCGGTAGCGACGCA
Source organism: Trebonia sp. (assembly GCF_049794275.1). Lineage (NCBI taxonomy): Bacteria > Bacillati > Actinomycetota > Actinomycetes > Streptosporangiales > Treboniaceae > Trebonia > Trebonia sp. The sequence continues at coordinate 3,022 of NZ_JBARCR010000768.1, read as the reverse complement.
GGCCGGGATGCCGACGCCGTCGTAGGCGGCGCCCGCGACGGCGAGGCCGGGCTGCTCGCTGACGGCTTCGCGGATGGCCGCCACCCGGTCCAGGTGGCCGACGTTGTACTGCGGGAGTGCGCCGCCCCAGCGGGTGACCCGCTGCGCGACGCTTCTTGCTGTTATCCCCGTGGCGTCGGCGAGTTCCGCGGCGGCGAGCGCCGCCAGGTCCGCGTCGTCGCGCTGCAGCAGTGCCGTCTCACCGATCCGGCCGACGGAGCAGCGGACAACGTGCACCGGCGCGTGCGTGGCGAGGTGCGGCCACTTGACCGTGGAGAACGTGGCCGCCTTGACGGCCCGGCCGTCGACGGCCGGGACGAGATAGCCGCTGCGCTGCGTCCCGGGGAAATCCTCGGCCCGGTAAGCCAGTGTGATAATCGCCATGCTCGCGTACGGGATCTGGCTGAGCGGTGCGGAGGCGGCCGGGACCGTTCTGGATAGAAGGCGGGCAGCGGGCGCCGCGGGGGCCGCGACGATGACCGCGTCAGCCAGCAGGTACTCCGGGTCGGCGGCGGAACCGACGGTGAGCCGCCAGCCCGCCTGCGTGCGCTCGAGCGCGCGGACCATCGCGCTGGTCCGGATGTCGGCGTTCGACGCCTTGGCGACCGCCTCGGGCAGCGCGCCGAGCCCGGTGGTGAGCGTGACGAACACCGGGGCTGGCGCGGAGCGCTTCTTGCTGTTATCAGCCGAGGGCGCGGGGGCGGGCGGGAGCAGCGCGGCGACCGCGCCGGTCAGCGACGCGTGGTTTTTCGTGGCGGCGGCCAGCGGGGCGAGCGTCGCCTGGAAGGACAGCTCGTCGCTGCGGCCGGCGTAGACGCCGCCGAGCAGCGGGTCGACGAGCCGGTCGACGATCTCCTCGCCCAGCCGCGCGCCGATGTAGCCGGTGACCGAGGTGTCGGCCGCTTCCGGCGCTAGCCGTTCCTCGTGGCGGGCGCGCGCGATGCCGTCGGCGGACACGACGCCGGTGGCGGCCAGCTCGTCCAGGTCGGCGGGGACGCCCATGAACTGGCGGCGCGGCAGCGGCCGCATGGCGCCGCGGGTGAAGATCGCGCTCGACGTGGTGCCCGCGGGGACGAGGTCGCCGGCGAGGCCTGTTGCCGTTATCAGGTCGATGCCTTCCCGGCGGCGGGCGAGCAGCGCTTCCGCGCCCTCGTCCATCGGCACCCCGGCGACGTCGCTGGCCGACAGCTTCCCGCCGAGGCGCGGCGAGCCTTCCAGGACGGTGACACGGACGGGCTCGTCCTTCAGGTAGAAGGCGGCCGCGAGCCCGGCGATCCCGCCGCCGATGATGACCACGTGCGGGGTTTCGGCAACGGTCATGGCGTCAAGCCTGCCACAGCGGGCTCAGTGCCAGATCCGGAGTCACAGCAGGGCGGGCACATCCAGCAGCGAGCGGACGAGCGGGAATGCCGACCGGGAGACCTGCCCGTCCAGTTCCGGGCGGACGATCTGGATGGCCCGCACGCCGACGGCTTCCGCGCCGGCGCAGAAGCCGGGCTGGTCGTCGATCATGACCGCGTCCGCGGCGGCGACCCCGAGGTCCTCCAAGGCGGTGCGGTAGATGTCCGGGGAGGGCTTCATCGAGCCGACTTCACAGGACAGCACCACCGCGTCCGCGAGCGGGATCAAGCCGAGGTAGTCCAGCAGCGCCCTGGTGGAGTCCCCGCAGTTGCTGACTAGCGCGATCGCCATGCCGCTCGCCCGCACGCCGGTGAGGAACGGGATCGAGTCGTCGAAGACGCGGACCTGCTGGCGCAGGAGCTCGGCGTCTTTGCAGACGATGGTGTCGACCAGCTCGGGCGCCGGGTCGATCCCGCACGCCAGCAACGCCTGCGCGACCGAGTCGGCAACGGAGAGGGTGCCGAGGTCACGTTCGGTTCTGGTCGTCATCCACCCCGCCAGCCAGAGATCGGCGTCCACTCCGGCGAAGGCCGCGACGTCGCGCTGGCGCGACTCGAAGCGCGAGTTCACGATCGTGTCGTAGACGTCGACGAGACACGCCCGGGTCATCGGATCATGGCTCCCTGAGCTTGTCGCGGAGCAGGCTGAACTCGTCGTCGGCGAAGCCGTTGGTGGCCAGCCACCGGGGCAGGCCGCCGTACCGGACGTCCAGCTGCTCGAGGAACGCCTGCATCGTCTCGGCGCGCGGCAGGTGGGCCTGCACCGGCCTTTCGCTGAGGTCCTTGGCGTACGTCCGGGACCGGCGCAGCCGGTCGAGGATCGCCTCGATCCGGTCGCCGGTCGCCGCGTAGTCCGCCACGATGGCGTCCGGTTCCACCTCGGCGGCGGTGAGCGCCAGCGCCACGATCACCCCGGTCCGGTCTTTGCCCGCCGCGCAGTGCACGATCACCGCGCCGTCCGCGGTCGCGATGTCCCGCAGCGCGCCGGTCACCTGATCGGGGCGTTCTTCCAGGTAGCCGAGGTAATGTCCGGTCGTGATGTCGTCCGGGTACCTGGCGCGGTCACGTTCGAGCTTCGTGATCAGCAGCGCTTCGGCGGCCGCCTCGCTGGCGTTTCCCAGTTCTTTCAGGACCGGGCGATGCACGTGCCGGACCGCGGGCACGGCGTCGAGCGGCGCCGGGCCTTCGACCTCGAGTTCCCCGGTAGTGCGCAGGTCCACCACCGTGGTGACGCCGATCTCCTTCACCAGTCTCGCGATGTCTGCCGGCGACAGTTCCTGCAGGTTCTCCGACCGCAGCAGCCTGCCGGGCACGGTGCTGCCGCCGTCCACCGTGGGCAGCCCGCCGAGGTCCCTGACGTTGACGGCACCCTCAAGATCGATCCAAGTCATGTCCCCATTGTCCCATTTCAAGCTCGCTGTCCTCGCGAACCCCCGGTGAACAGTCCCGACGTGCCCCGGCACCCGGGCACTCCGGCCGCCGGGCGGTGACTTTGTGGACCGCAGAGCACTTTGTAGACGTGGTGACAAGAATCAGGGGGCCAGAGGCCCGAAAAGTGGTCACCGCGTCTACAAGGCTAACAG
>NZ_JBARCR010000767.1:0-5408 GCF_049794275.1 Trebonia sp. | reverse complement strand
CGTCCCGGCTAGCTGAGGGCGCGGGCGCGGCGCAGCACCTCGGGCTCGCCGATGGCGGCGCAGACCTGGCCCAGGTCGGGGCTGCGCCGGGAGCCGGTGAGCAGCACCCGGATCACCTGCGATACGTCGGCGATCGAGCCGGGGTAAGCGTCCGGGTTCTTCCTGTACTCCTTATTGCTCGGCGCGAAGCCGAGCCTGGCGGAGAGTTCGCGGACCTGCTCGAACCAGGCCGGGCCGGGATCGAGCGGCTTATAACCGTCGGCGAAACCCGACCCGATCACGCGGACCATGTCCGGGTCGAGGCCGCCGAACCTTGGGTCGGCCGGGTCGGTGACGGGCTCGAAGATTTCCGGGAAGAAGAACCCGTAGACCGGGCGGAACTCCGCCCACCGGCGCAGGTCCTTGCGCGGGTTGTCGGCGCCCTCACGCTCGACGGCCAGCGCCCGCAGCGCCAGGTCCCGCTCCGCGCGCAGCACGCTGGCCAGGTCAGGATCGTAGCCGTCCGCCCACGGCAGCACCCGGTCCAGTATCTCCGCGCCGGGCAGCGTGCTCACGAAGTCGGCGCAGATGTCGTCCAGCTTCACCAGGTCGAGCAGCGGGCCAGCGACGCCGAACTCTGACAGCCGCAGCGGGGTGGCCAGCGCCTCGGGCAGCGGCATCTCGGCGAGCCTGCCGTTGGCCAGGCCGCGCAGGTAGTACCGCACCGCCTCCACCGGGATGCCCTGCTCGATGTAGTAGCCGACGCTGGCTTCCGGGTCCCTGCGTTTGGACAGCTTGCGGCGGCTGCCGCCGTCCTGCTTCATCAGGGGCGCGACGTGCGCGTACGGGATCCGGGGGAAACCCAGCGCGTCGAACAGCTGGTGGTGCAGCGGCACCGAGGACAGCCACTCTTCGCCGCGGATCACCAGCGTTACCCGCATCAGGTGATCGTCCACGGCGTGCGCGAAGTGGTAGGTAGGCAACCGGAGCGGCTGATCGCTGCTCTTGAGGATCACCACGTCGTTGCGGTTGTCGTCCTGGGTGATCTCGCCGCGGATCTCGTCGGTGAAGCTGACCCGGCGGCCGCCGGCGCCCGGTGACCTGAAGCGCACCACGTAGGGGGCGCCCACGGCGAGCCGCTCGCGCACCTCCTCCTCGGCGGCATCCCGCCAGATCGCCCACTCGCCGTAGTAGCCGGGCAGCGCTCCGGTCGCGCGCTGCCTCGCGACGCGCGCCTCGCCCTGCTCCTTGGTCTCGAAGCACGGGTACGCCTTGCCCTGCCGCATCAGTTCCCTGACGTACGTCAGGTAGATCTGGCCGCGTTCCGACTGGGCGTAGGGGCCGTAGCCGCCCGTCTCGCCGCCCTCATCGGGCCCGATGCCGAAGTAGTCAAAGGCGGCCTCGAACTGGCTGGCCGCCTCGGGGTCGAACCGGGACTGATCGGTGTCCTCGATGCGGACCAGGTAGACGCCGCCGGAGTGGTGCGCGATGTCCTGGTCGACGCTGGCCGTGAACACGCCGCCGATGTGCAGCCAGCCGGTCGGGCTCGGCGCGAACCTGGTGACCTCGGCGCCGGACGGCAGCTCGCGGGGCGGGTACCGCCGCGCCCAGTGCCCGGGGGCGGGCAGCTCGGACGGGAACAGCGAGTCGACCAGTTCCTGGCTCAGCATGGATTGAGCCTACTCGGCGGGCGGCGCAGGTAAGGGAACCGCGCCCGGTGCGCCGGAGCAGGCTCTGGCGGGAACTGCCGGTACTCGTCGAACCGTGCCGTGATAGTGCCGGGCAGCCAGGACCGCGGCCGCTGGCCCGCGACGTCGGTCAGCATGGTGAGCACTTCGGCGGCCGTGGGCCGCCGCCCGGGATCGGCCGTCAGGCAGGCCTTCAGCGTCGGCAGCAGCGCGGCAGGACAGCCGGCCAGGTCCGGCTCGCCGGCCTCTTCTCCCGCCGCGATCATGTCCGCGGGGCAGGTGTGCCACGGCGACCGGCCAGTCGCGGCGTAGAACGCCGCGTTGCCGAGCTGGAACACATCGTCGGCGGGCGGCGCGACACCGGTGGTCAGCGCGGCCTTGCTGATGGCGAAGTCGGTGAGTGCGGGGCCGCCGGGTTCGAGCAGCACGTTCCCGGGAGTGACCGACTGGTGGGCCAGCCCGGCGCCGTGCAGCGGCACCAGCGCGCGGGCGACGTCGAGGGTGATCCAGATGACGGCCGCGGCGGGCAGCGGCCCGGTCTCGGCCACCGTCTCGGCCAGCGACGGGCCGAGGACCAGGACACTCGCGACCCACGGCCGGCCTGATTCGGTATCCGCGTCCACGGCGTGCGCGATGTGCGCGCCGCGCACCACCCGCGCGGCCAGCGCCCCCGCCGTGAGGCGGCGCTGGGCGCCGGCGTCGGCGACCAGTTCCTGGCGGAACCTCTTCACCGCGACCCAGCCGCCGCCGGGGCCCGGGCGGGGATGGCCGAGGTAGACCCGGCCCGCGGGACCGTCGCCGAGCCACGCCGCGATGCGGTAGCCGCCGATCTCGCACGGGTCGTCGGCGCGCAGCGGCCGGTAGGCAGGCGCGCCCCACTGCCGGGCGGATACCCATATCCAGGCGGGCCCGGTGAATTCCTTGGCGACGACGCTCACCCGGTTGAACTGAGATCCCGGAATTCCCGGATATCCCGGCCTGATTACTGTGGCGTACACCTGATCCGATATCGCGACGGCGAGATCGGCGCTGGGATAGGCGGCCAATGCGGCGCGCAGTGGCGCGCTGCCGACCAAACGGTTCGTGTCCACGATCATTGGGCCGCCAAAACCGGCCGCGCTCTGCTCGACCAGGCCGACGCCAACCGCCATCCGCAGCCGGATACGGTCGACGCTCCGCACGTTATCCGCGCCGAGGTTCGCGGCCAGCGACCGGATGAGCACCGGCAACACCACGGTTGGATCGACGTCGGCGGGCAGCACCACGTTGATGCCGTCTCCGGTCCACTCGTGGTCGACACTGCCGAGGTCCATCCCGCATTCGGCGAGCGAATCGACCACAAGCAGCGGAAGCCGCCGCTGCACCTCGTTCTGCGCCGGCGCGGAACGCGTGCCGTAGCCGGCGACATCCAATACGAATCCTATTCGGAGTTTACGTCCGTAGCCTTGCCCCCGGGGCTCGGCGGCCACGCCGTCTGCCATTTCCCCCACCCCATGTCCCCTTATGTGAAAGAGTAATGGGTAGCCCTCTTCTCCGGAAAGGCTGAGACAGACTGAAATAGCTTGATTCGACAACGGATTCAGTTGTGTCCGCTACCGCTTGCGCAGACCTGGCAAAATACTGACGTGTCCCTTCCGCTATCTCCGCACTCCACGCCGCCGCCGCACCGAGCCGCCGCGGCCTCACCCGACCGCGTCAACTGGCCGCCGCAAAGCCTGGTCGCCCAGCTGACCGAACCGGAGCGCATCGCGCTGCTCGCCGCGGGCAGCCCGGTCAAGTTCCCCGACGACGGCATCCTGGTGCTCCAGGGCGATCCCGGCGACGGGCTCTATGTGCTGACCGACGGCATGGTCAAGGTCACTGTCGCCGCCGAGAGCGGCACCGAGACGATGCTGGCCGTCCGGTCCCGCGGTGACCTCATCGGCGAGTTCGCCGTGCTCGACGGCGAACCGCGTACCGCCACCGCCCGTGCGGTCGGCGCGGTCTCCGCGATCAGGATCAGCCGGGCCCGGTTCACCGAGTTCGGCCAGCGGTATCCCGCGGCGCAGACCACCATCACCAAGTCCCTGGTCGCCAAGATGCGGGCCGCGACGGAGCGGCACGCGGCCGAGCGCACCTGCGGTGCCAGGGAACGGGTCGCCCAGGTGCTGTATGAGCTGGCGGAGGACTACGGGGAGCAGGCCGGGGACGGCGCGGTGGTGATTCCGCTGCTCATCACCCAGTCGGAGCTTGGCGAGCTGGCCGGAGTCGCGGTGTCGACCACCGAGCGGGTGCTCGGCGATCTGCGCAAAGAGGGCGTCATCGCGACCAGGTACAGGAAGATCGCCATCCGCGACATGTCCTTCCTCGGCGCCCTCCGATTTTCCTGACACGATCGCGCTGAATCCATCACCAGAGGGTTTGCCTGCTGGCGCGGTCGCCTACAGTCGTGCTCGCGGAGAAACATGTCCTTGCGGAGGGACATCAGAGCGGCCGGGCGCAGGCACCTTGCGGGCGGCCGCTCTTCTCCGTGCTACCGGGGGCCGCAGTGCCCGGGGGAGCGGTAGCGGGGATCGCGCACGGGGGCCGCGACCCCCATTGGCCCGACCGTGGCGGATGCCTCCGAGTCCCGCGTGGGCTACCATGGGCGAGCGAAGGGGAGTAGCTCCGACGCCGGGTGCCGACAATCTCGGCCCAGCGCTTGTCAGCGATCGAGCGCGGGCCCGGTTCCCGGGGGGTCGTAACCGCCCGCACGGGCTGTGACGACCTGAGTGAGACCTTCGGCCGAGCAGCATGCTGCCGTGCCGGAGGTCCCGGGTTCGCCCGGCGGTAGCCGGCCGGCCCGACATATGGAGCGCCCCCCGGATGAGCCTCACCGTGGCACTGACCAGCTTCCTGGCCGTGCTGCCCGCCGAACTCCCTGACAAGACCGTGCTGGCCTGCCTGATCCTGAGCAGCAGGTACCGGCCGTGGTACGTGTTCGTCGGCGCCGCCGCCGCGTTCACGGCCCAGGTGGCGCTGGCTGTCGCCGCGGGCGGAGCGCTCAGCCTGCTGCCGCACCGTGCGGTGGAAGCGCTGGCCGCCGCCGCGTTCCTGGCCGGGGCGGTGCTGCTCTGGCGGCAGAGCCGCGGTGACGATAAAGAGGACGAGGACGACATCGGCAGGGACGGCCTGCGGAACGGGTTCTGGCCGGTGGCGGCGACGTCGTTCGCGGTGGTGTTCCTCGCCGAGTTCGGTGACCTGACGCAGTTCCTGACTATCAGCCTGGCCGCCCGCTACCACGACCCGCTCGCGGTCGGGGTCGGCGCGACGCTGGCGCTGTGGGTGGCCGCCGGGGCGGCGGTCCTGGTGGGCTGGCGGCTGCTGAAGATCATCCCGGTCAAGTGGCTGACCCGGGTGGCCGCCGTGATCATGCTCGCGCTGGCGGGCACGAGCGCCTGGGCGGCCGCTAGTTAAAAGTCAAGCCGTGACCGTCGACAGAGCCTGCCGGAGCCAGTCCAGGGCGTCGGCGATCCACGGCAGCGCGACCGGGTCGTCGGTGGTGAGCGCTGCCTCCTGCTGCCAGGTGGCCTCCCCGTACAGCCGCGATGTCGCGATCCGCAGCCGCAGCGCCGTCGCCGGGTCGCCGAACTCGCTGCCAGGCAGCGTTCCGATGCCGTAATCGCGCAGCAGCAGCGCCGCCAGCTCCGCGGACGTGGTGACGCCGCGCCGCCGCAGCGCCCCGTGGTGCGCGCCGAAGTCCGGGTACAGGTAGAACGCGCC
>NZ_JBARCR010000766.1:0-4606 GCF_049794275.1 Trebonia sp. | reverse complement strand
GCTCGGCGCCGCCGCGGTCGCGGCCTACGCCGCCCGCGCGGGCATGGACGTCGAGGCCTTCCTGAAGGACCGCGGCCCGGCCCTGACCCCCGAGCAGGCGGGCGCCGCGATCACCACCCTGATCGGCGACCCGGGCCACGACCAGCGCGCCTATCTCCTGACCGCCGCCGGTCTCCGCCCGCTGAACTGAGAGAAGATCTTTTATCCCGAACGATCTCGTTGCTTCGCCCCGTCCCGCCATGAAAGCCTTGAATCGACGATCATCGAGACAGGCAGGGACGGCAGCCCATGACAGTGACCGAACTCGGCAAGCCGGCGACCGGGGACCACGCGGCGGAAGAGGCGCGGCTGCGGCGGGAGCTCGCCGCCGTCTACCGGCTCATCGCGCATTTCAAGATGACCGACCTGATCTACAACCACATCTCGGTCCGGCTGCCGGGTCCTGAGCACCGGTTCCTGCTCAACCCGTACGGCCTGCTGTATGAGGAGATCACCGCCTCCAGCCTGGTGATCGTCGGCCTGGACGGCCAGCTGATCACGGACGGGCCGTGGCGGGTCAACCCGGCCGGGTTCGTGATCCACAGCGCGATCCACGAGGCCCGCGAGGACGCGCTGTGCGTGCTGCACACGCACACGAAGGCCGGCTGCGCGGTCGCCGCGCAAGAGCATGGCCTGCTGCCGCTCAACCAGATGTCGCTCGAGTTCTACAACCGGGTCGGCTACCACGACTACGAGGGAATCGCGCTGTCCAACGCGGAGAAGAAGCGGCTTGTCGCCGACCTCGGCGACAAGCCGGTGATGATCTTGCGCAACCACGGCCTGCTCACCATCGGCACGACGCCGGGCCAGGCGTTCCGCCGGATGTTCTACCTGGAGCGCGCCTGCCAGATCCAGGCGGACGCGCTCGCCGGGGGAGCGGCCCTCGTCACGCCGCCGCCCGAGGTGTGCGAGCGCACCGCGCGGCAGTTCGAGGGCGACCACAGCGACGACGACTTCGGCGACGCGACCGCGCCGGACCTCGTCTGGGACGCCATGCTGCGCCTCGTGGAGCGCATCGCGCCCGATTACAAGGATTGACCGCGGCGGGCGCCAGGAGCGCCCTCGTCTCCTCGGCGCCAGGGCCTAGCTGCGCTCGGCCGGCTGGATTCTCTCCGGCCGCGTGGCCGTAGGGGACTGCTGGTCATCTCCGGTTTCGCCATCCGTGTCTGGGTAGCCCTGCGCGTCGTCGCTGTCCCGCTCGGGCAGCCGCAGAGCCTCGGTGTCCCAGCGCGTCTCGGCGGGCTCCCAGCTGACCCGCGGTATCGGCCCCGTGTCGGCTTCCCAGTCCGGGACGGCCGCACGGTCAGCCCACACCGGCTCGGCTGCCACGCCCGCCCCGTCCGGCACTGCGCCGTTCGGCACTGCCCCATTGGACGCTGTGCCGTTCGACACCGTGCCATTGGACACCGTGCCGTTCGGCTCTGCGCCATTGGACACCGTGCCGTTCGGCTCTGCGCCATTGGACACCGTGCCGTTCGGCTCTGCGCCGTTGGACGCTGCGCCGTTGGACGCTGCGCCGTTGGACGCTGCGCCGTTGGACGCTGCGCCGTTGGACGCTGCGCCGTTGGACGCTGCGCCGTTGGACACCGTGCCATTGGACACCGTGCCGTTCGGAACCGGGCCGTTCGACACTGTGCTGTTGGGCACGGCGCCATTGGATACCGCGCCGTTCGACGCCAGGGCGTCCGGCTCGGCAGGCTCGCCGACCTCCGGTGGCGTGCCGGCCGGCTCCGCCTTCGCTGCCGTCTCCCGCGCGCGGGCCGTGTCGTCGTCCAGCTTGAGCATGGGGAGCGCCTTGGTCTCGGCGTTCTCGCGCTGCCACTGTTCTTCCTCAGGGACCTGGGTGGTCTCGTGCTCCCACTCTTCCGCGGAGACCTGAGTGACTTCGGCCAGCGGGATCCCGCCGGTCGTCCGGGCCGCCACGGGCACCGACACGGGCATCGGCACGGCGTCAACGCCGACCTTCCTGCTGACCGTGCCGCCGACGACCACCCCGCTGCGGGGCACCTGCGACCAGATTTTCCGCGTGGTCGGCATCCGGCCGCTGAGGATCATCCAGAAGCAGACGGCCGTGAGGTAGATCTGCAGCGGGTCGTTGATAAACCGGTACCAGATCGCCGAGAACGGGTTCATCTTCGCGCGCAGGATGATCATCGCGATCACGGTCTGTACGGCACGGAAGCCGATGAAAATGATCGGGAAGAGGTAAATCGGGCCGAGCGTGCCCTGGGTCAGCCCGTAGATGAGCATGATGTAGGACAGCGGCAGGAACAGCTGCGGCACCACGCTGCCGTACAGGGCGAACCACCACTGCAGCGTGAGCAGCTGGTACTTGTCCATCCGGTAGAAGATCTCGCGGTGCTCGAACAGCGTCTGCAGCACGCCGATCGTCCACCGCCGCCACTGCCTGCGCAGCACCTTGAAGGTGAGCGGCACCTCGGTGTAGGCGATGGCGTGGAGGTCCTGCACGATGCGCATCCGCGGCCGGCGGCGCCGCATCCGCTGTGGCGCCTCGGCGTCCTCCGCCACGACGCGGTCCGGCATGAAGCCGACCTCGCGCAGCCACTGGGTGCGGAACGCGGAGTACGCGCCGGGCACGATGACGATGCCGTTGCTCAGGTTCTGCACCGCGCGGGTCAGCGCGATGCCCAGGTCGTACTCGGCGGCCTGGAAGTTGGCGATCATGTGCTGCCGCCAGCCCTTGCCGCGGTCGCCCGCCTTCGTGTACCCGGCGACCGCGCCGACCCGGCGGTCCTTGAACCACCTGACCAGGCACGCTATCGAGTACGCGTCCTTCGGGATCGTGTCGGCGTCCATGATGATCATGATGTCCGAAGTGACGTACTGCATGCCGAAGTTGAGCGCCCGCGCCTTTCCGCCGTTACCCTGCTGGACGGCGATGACCTCGGGATACTCGGTGGCGAGCTCGCACAAGATCTCCCACGTGGTGTCGGCGGGATCGTTGTCGGCCGAGCCGTCGTCGACCAGCACGATACGAAGCGGGAAGGGCAGGCCTTCGCCGCAGTGCAGCACCCGCTCGACCGTGTTCCTGATGACCTTCGACTCTTTCCAGCACGGGATGAGGATCCCGAGCTCGTCCGGGTGCCAGTCCGGCGCCTTGCGGTAGCTGAAGATCCGGTCGGCGGCCGCGCCGAGCAGGATCAGCAAGCTGATCACGATGATGATGACCGTCATGATCCGGATCAGCGACGCGTAGAACCCCTTGAAGACCGAGCCGTAAGCCTCCAGCCAGTAGCCGGCGGTGTCGACCCGGGTCGGCGCGACATCGCGGGAGATGACCGGCCCGTGCCAGCCCGGCTGCTCCGCCAGCAGCTGCGGGATGGTCATAAATTTGTAGCCGTCGCTCAGGCCTTCCCTGATGATCTTCTTAGAGAGGGCCACCGTGGACGCCCGGTTGCCGCCGCCGTCGTGCATGATCACGACCTGGCCGGCGCTGCTGAGGCTAGGCGACAGCGGCGGCGGCGGGATCTCCTGGCCCGAGTATGCGTAGTCGGAGGTGTCGCTGGTGAAGCCGACCTCGGTGAAGCCGAGCTGCTGGCCCACCAGGGTGTCGAACATGCCGTTGCCGGCCGATACCTGGTCACCGCCCTGGTACGGGGTGCGCCAGATCCGGGTCTGGTAGTTCCCCAGCTGGGCCTGGACGCGGGCGGTGGCGAGCAGCTGGTCCCTGGCCTGGAGGTTGGTCAGCTGGACCAGATAGGGGTGGGTGTAGGAGTGATTGCCGACCGCGTTGCCGTGCGCCAGCGCGGACTGGAATTCCTGCTTATACAGGAGGTCCTGGCTGCCGATGTTGAAGAACGTGGCGTGCACGCCGTACGCATCGAGGATGCCGAGTATCTGCGGCGTCCACTGGCCGCTCGGCCCGTCGTCGTAGGTGAGGATGAGGGTGTGCACCGGCACCGTGCCGAACTCCTCGACCGCGTAGCCGCAGCGGGCGCCGTGGGCCTCGAGCTGGGTGAGCGGCCGGTAGACCTGCCCGGTGAAGGGGTCGACGGCGTAGTCCGTGCCGCCGTCGTGCTCGACCTTGACGACGCGCTGGAACACGCCGGTGCCGATGACCGGCATCTCAAGGGAGCCGTTGTCGCCGTACTGGCCGTCGGTCTTGGCGCACTTGGTGACCGCGTCGGCGACCTCGCGCGGGTAGTTCACCGAGGTGTTGTAGCGGGCGGCCTGGGGCGGCAGCTCGGTTGTCACCGTGCGCGCCCAGTCAACCGCCACCGCGACAAAGCAGCCGAGCAGCACCAGGACCGTCAGCAGGATCCAGCCGCGCCGCCCCCCGGGGCTGTAGAAGACCTGGTCGGGATTGACCTCGCGGATCTCGTCGGCATGCACGCCCTTGCGATGCGCAGCCGACGAGCGCTTGGTCATGAAGGCCTCTTCTCTTTCTTCCCGGTCCCCTGCTCCGGGCAGCTCACGGCGTTCACCCGGACGCGGCGTATCGCGGTCAGGACGTTACCGGGTTGGCACTCGTCGGCGGAACCGTCGTCGGCGCGACCGTGGTGGGCGCCACCGTCGTGGGCGCGACCGTGGTCGGGGCCACCGGGGT
>NZ_JBARCR010000765.1:0-4010 GCF_049794275.1 Trebonia sp. | reverse complement strand
GCCGCCCGCCGAGCGCGCCGACGCCGCCCGCAACCGGCGCCTCCTGCTGGCCACGGCCCGCGAGATGCTCGCCGCCCACGGCGCCGACAAGCTGACCATGGACGGGCTCGCCGAGCGCGCGGGCCTGGGCAAGGGCACGGTGTTCCGCCGGTTCGGCACCAGGGCCGGGATCTTCCAGGCACTGCTCGACGACGACGAGCGGGCCTTCCAGCAGCAGGTGCTGTCCGGTCCCCCGCCGCTCGGGCCGGGCGCCCCGCCACTGGACCGGCTGACCGCCTACGGTCGCGCCAGGATCGGCTTCCTGATCAGCAACCGGGAGATCGCGCGGGCCGCGATAGACGGCCGGGACCCGGTGCGGCCCGGCACGGAGGGGCCCATGTCACGGGGGCACATCCGGTTGCTGCTCGGCCAGCTGCGGCTTGGCGCGGCCGACCTCGACGTGCTCGCCACCCAGCTCACCGCCGCGCTGGACGGGCCGCTGCTGCTGTACCTGTCCTCCGACGCGCTGGCCGGCGACGCCGCAGACAACGTCGCGGGGCGGCTGGCCCGCGGCTGGGAGGATCTCATCAGGCGCGTTGCCAGGCCCTAGCGGTACGTAACGACCGCACCAGGCTCCCCGGGCCAGGCTCCACGCGCAGCCGCGGCCGCTCCCCGAGCTCATGCCCCTCTTCGCAGGTCAGCGAGACCCGGATCCTGCCGCCACAGTCGGCGTGCCGTACCACGGCCGGCGGCCCCTCCGGGCCGGCGAGGTGACGGTCGCCCCACGCCATGAACGCCACCAGGACCGGCATCAGCTCGCGGCCAGGCTCGCTGAGCCGGTACTCGTGCCGCTCCCGCGCGCCGGGCTCGCGGTAGGCGGCGCGCTCGACGAGACCCGCCTCCGTCAGCCGGGCGAGCCGGCTGGCCAGGATGTTGCGCGCGATCCCGAGGTGACCGGCCAGCTCGTCGAAGCGCCGGACGCCGTTGGCCACGTCGCGCAGCACGAGCAGCGTCCACCGGTCGCCGATCAGGGCGAGCGTCCTGGCGATCGAGCAGGTGTCGCTGTCGTACGCGCTATACGGCCTCATGTCCGGCATCGTACGCGTGCTAGGTTGCTTTTAGAAACTCAGACGTGCGAGCGAGGTGGCCATGACGACAGTGACCGATACCGAACAGCCCGGCACTCAGCCCCGGCAGCGCACCTTCACCTGGGACGACCCAGTCGAGGGCGCCGCTACCGGGGCAGGCCTGAGCGGGGCCGAGTTCTTCGCGGGGATCGCCGACGGCACGATCGCGCCGCCGCCGATCCTGCGGGCGCTGGACTTCGACGGGGTCTCGTTCGGCGACGGGCGCGCCGTGTTCCGGCTGACGCCGCGGGAATTCCACTACAACACGCTCGGCGGCGTGCACGGCGGCGTGTTCGCGACGCTGCTGGACTCCGCGTGCGGCTGCGCCGTGCACACCAAGCTCCCTGCGGGCGTTTTCTACACGAGCCTGGACCTGTCGGTGAAGTTCCTGCGGCCGGTCACGGTTGCCACCGGCCCGATCACCGCCGAGGGCAACGTCGTGCACTTCGGCCGGCGGACAGCGCTCGCCGAGGCCAGGATCACCGACGACGCAGGCAAGGTGTACGCCACCGCGACCAGCAGCTGCCTGGTGCTGCGGCCGGAGTAGGGACGGCTGAGGCCGCGGAGTCGGTACCGTACGTTCTGAATATAAAAGATCTTCTAATTCCGGACGTCAGGTGGCTACTCTCCCAGCACCACCTCTCCCAGCATCACCGCACCATAAAATTCTGAATGCACGAACATCTGCACGATCATTTGATTGAATGTGACAGACGGTGCACGTGCATCTTTTGTGCTGGGAGTGGAGATCGCTAAGGTGTCTGAGCTTCAGGCTTACAACGGCATGCCAGCCTCCGGGCTGACGGAAGTCAGCTGGCGCAAGAGCGCCCGCAGCAACCCGAACGGAAGCTGCGTCGAGGTAGCCGAGCTCCCCGGCGGCGCCGTTGCCGTTCGCAACTCGCGCGACTCGGCCGGTCCCGCGCTGGTCTACACGCCGGCGGAGATCACCGCGTTTATCCGCGGTGTTAAGGACGGGGAATTCGACTACCTTTGCGGCTGATGCTCCCTGGAGGCGTGGTGGATGGCTTTGCTCGTGCATGCCTTTTGCGTGTGCAAAGCTATGCACCACTGGCAAACCGATGCGACACTATGTCCGTCTACCACGGCCGGGGGCGGCGGCAGGGAGCGTGTCGATGAATGTAAATCATGGGAAAAAGGCCGGGCCGGACCATGAGCCCGAGGGCAGGGGAGCGCTTGTCGGCGCGCAGAGCGGGCCGACCGTGCTGCGCATCGCGCTGGGCGCCCAGCTGCGCAAGTACCGTGACGCCAGCGGGCTGACCACGGCGGAAGCCGCCGAGGTGATCCGGGCGACGCACTCAAAGATCAGCCGGCTGGAGCGGGGACGCACCACCGCGAGGCAGCGGGACGTGGCCGACCTGCTCACCCTGTACGGCGTCACCGACGAGGCCGAGCGCGACAAGCTGCTTGAGCTCACCAGGGAAGCCAGCGTCCCAGGCTGGTGGCAGCAGTACAACGACATCCTGCCCAGGTGGCTCGAGCTCTACATCGGCCTGGAGAAGGCCGCGTCGATCATCCGCAGCTACGAGATGCAGTTCATCCACGGCCTGCTGCAGACCGAGGACTACGCCCGCGCGGTCATCCTCATCTCCAACGCGAGCGCGCCGACCGAGGAGGTCGAGCGCCGGGTCAGCCTGCGGATGCAGCGCCAGCGGCTGCTCACCCAGCCCGACGCGCCTGACTTCTGGGCCGTGCTCGACGAGGCCGCGCTGCGCAGGCCCCCGGACGGCCGCGCGGTGACGCGCGCCCAGCTCGAGCACCTGCTGGAGATCACCGACCTGCCGAACGTCACCCTGCAGATCATTCCGTTCAAGGCCGGCCCGCACCCCGCGGCCGGGGGGCCGTTCACCATCCTGCGGTTCCCGGAACCCGACCTGCCCGACGTGGTCTACCTCGAGCAGCTGAGCAGCGCGCAGTACCTCGACCAGCCGGACGACGTCATGACCTACCTGGCCGTCATGAACCAGCTGTGCGTGCAGGCCGCCAACGGCTCAGCAAGCAGGGACATGCTTCGGACGCTGCTCAAAGAGACCTAGCTCAGAGACCAAGCTCAAAGAGACCTAGACAGGAGAATTCGCGCGTGACCGAGAGCTCGTCCACGCCCGGAGGCAACGGGCCCGCCATCGACTCATCCATGCCGCATTCGGCCCGGGTGTGGAACTACTGGCTGGGCGGCAAAGACTTCTACCCGGTCGACCGCACGATCGGCGATCAGGTCATGCAGGTGTTCCCGGACATCAGCCGGCTCGCCCGCGCCGACCGCGCGTTCCTCGGCCGGGCGGTGCGGTTCCTGGCCGGGGAGGCGGGCATCCGGCAGTTCCTTGACATTGGCACCGGGCTGCCAACCGCAAACAACACCCACCAGGTCGCGCAGGCGATCGCTCCTTCCTCCCGGATCGTTTACGTCGACAACGACCCGCTCGTGCTCGTGCACGCCCGTGCGCTGCTCACCAGCACCTCCGAGGGCGCCTGCGACTACATCGACGCCGACATGCGCGACACGGCTACGATCCTTTCTGAGGCCGCCCGGACGCTCGACTTCTCGCGCCCGGTCGCGCTGATGATGCTGGGGATCGTCGGCCAGGTGCCGGACTCCGACCAGCCGGAGCTGATCATCAGGCAGCTATTGGAGCCGATGACGTCCGGCAGCTACCTCGCGCTCAGCGACGGCACCAACACCAGCGAGTCGTTCACCACGGCCGTCGAGGCGTACAACCAGAGCTCGGCGAACACGTATCACCCGCGCAGCCCTGCGCAGCTCACCGGGTTTTTCGACGGCCTCAAGCTGATCTCGCCCGGCGTGGTGGAACTGAACAAGTGGCGGCCGGACGCCACCCTGTTCCCCGACGCCGGCGAGGTACCCGGCATGGGCGGCGTCGGCCGCAA
>NZ_JBARCR010000764.1:0-9274 GCF_049794275.1 Trebonia sp. | reverse complement strand
GTCGACAGCTTGCGACCCGCGGGGAACGCGGCGCCGCCGCGTCCGGTGAGCCCGGCGGCGGTCAGGTCACCGATCAGGTCGCCGCGGCGGTCGCGGTAGGGCAGCCGGCCGTGCCGCGCGGTGTGCGCGTGCCAGTTCTCCGGCCGCTGGCCGTCTCGTGGCAGCAGCCGCGGCAGGCTGGTGGCGGTGTCCTCGGCGGGCAAGCCCTGGGTGGCCGCGGTCATGGGCGGGTTGTCCTCTCCGGTGCCCGGTGCTGCATCTCTGCCCGGTGCTGCGTCTCTGCCCGGTGGTGCATCGCGGACATCGGGTGGTGCATCGTGGCCATCAGGTGCCCGACTCGTTCGGCGCGCGGCAGGTCGCGGGCCGCCGCCGCCAGCCGCCAGCCGACCGCGACGACGACCAGTACGGCGCTAGCCAGCGCCAGCAGGAACAGCGCGCCGTGCCGCATGTCGGGGCTCGAGAAAATGCTGTGCAGCCAGGCGACCGGCCAGCTCACGTACGCCAGCAGGTGCACCCCGCGCCACAGCCTGCGGCCCAGGTGCCTGCGCAGCAGGCTGGTCACGATGACCGCGATCATGATGTCGAGGCTTACCGCGCCGAGGCCCAGCCACAACCGCTCGTACGGCGAGACCAGCGGGACGATCGCGGCGGTGAGCGGGATGTTCACGTAGCTGTCGGCGACGGCGGTCACCACGTGCAGCGCGACGAACACGACGGCGATCAGCGACAGGTTCCTGTGCAGGCCGGTCACCGCGAACCGCGGCAGGCCCGGCAGCCGGCCCTGCCTGGTCACCAGCAGGCCGAGCAGCAGCACCGCGGTCAGCAGCAGCAGCGCGACCACGCCGGTGGCGCGGCTCGCGTACCACAGCGCGGTAGAAGAGTTGATTCCGCTCACGTTCTCAAGCATGGGCCACGAAACACAGGGAAGTATCGATGCGGGCTATGAGCCGTCTCTGAGCCGGCTGACCGACTCGCAACGTGTGCTATCCCCTAGCTTCATCAATGGTGTTGCCTCCGGGGGCAGCTCTTGCGTACCTCCGGTCATCTAGTGGGGGTAACTTTCAGTTTGGTAACGCGCGTGTTAGGCACGCTTGTTTTCGGAAGATGCTCGCTGCCCCGATAGTTAACATGATCGTCATGTTTGGAAACCTGGTTGTAACTTAACGATGTCTGAGTCACTCAGTCTTGCCGCCCGAGCTGCCTACATATTGCGAGATAACAGCACCGGCCTCATCACCAAGGCCTCGCCCACCCTCTACCCCCATCAGTGGAGCTGGGACGCCGCGTTTAACGCGATCGGCCTCGCCACCGTCGACTTGCCCCGCGCCCGGCTGGAACTTGACGCGCTTTTCGCCGGCCAGTGGCGCAACGGCATGGTGCCGCACATCGTCTTCGACCCCGCCGCCGACGGGTACTGGCCGGGACCGGCGCAGTGGCAGTGCGCGCGGTTCAACGAAGACGCCCCGGCGGCGCCCGCGACAAGCGGCATCATCGACCCACCTGTGCACGCCATCGCCGTGGACCGGATCCTGGCGGTCGCCGCGGCCAAAGGCGGACGGGAAGATGAGCTCACCCTGGGCTGGGCGGCGCACCTGTACCCGAAGCTCCTCGCCTGGCACCGGTTCCTGGCCCGCGACAGGACGGACAAGTCCACCGGGCTGATCACGCTGTTCCACGGCTGGGAGAGCGGCACGGACAACTCGCCCCGGTGGGACATTCCCTACGGCAACGTCCTGGTCGGCCCCGACCTGCCCGCCTACACCCGCCGTGACAAGGCGCACGTGTCGAGCGTCGGGCAGCGGCCGACCGACCGTGAGTACGACAGGTACCTGTGGCTGGTGGAGGAGGCCAAGGAGGCCGGGTACGACGCGGGCCTGCTGCGCGAATCCGGCAGCTTCCAGGTCGGCGACGTGCTGTTCACCGCCATCTACGCGGCCGCCTCCGACCTGCTGGCCAGCTTCGCCGCCCGGCTGCGAAAACCAGACGACGCAGCCGAGCTCAAGGACTACGCCGCCCAGGCTCGGGCGGCTGTTTTCTGCCACGTCGACGAGGCGTCAGGCCTGGCCGCCGATGTCGACCTCAGGACCGGCTCGTGGCTGCGGACCGAGACCGTCGCCGGCTTCGCCCCGCTGATCGCCGGGGGCATGCCGCGCTACCTGCGGCAGCGCCTCGTCACGCTGCTCACCGGGCCGCGCTGGGCGGGCCATCCGGCCCTGAAGTGGCCGCTGCCGCCGTCCACGTCGCCGTGCTCCCCCGCGTTCAACCCGGAGTGCTACTGGCGCGGACCGGTGTGGCCGGTCTTCACCTGGCTGCTCACCTGGGCGCTGCACCGTTCCGGCGAGCACGCCCTCGCCGCGCGGCTGCGGGAGACCTCGCTCGAGCAGCTCGGCGACGAGACGTACGCCGAGTACTACCACCCGATGACCGGTGCCCCGCTGGGCAGCCTCAATCAGTCCTGGACGGCCGCCGCGGCGCTGGACTGGCTCCTTGACGGCGAGGCGGCGTAGTCACTCCGGGTCGGCCGGCCAGCCCGCGACGGTAAGCACGGTGCCGTCCGGCTCGACGAGCCGTGCGGGCAGGCCGAGGCTGGCCAGCCAGGCCGGCGCCTGACGGCCCCTGATGACCGCCGCGGTCGCGGCCGTGTTCGCGTCGGCGCAGCTGGCCGCGGCCACCGAGACCGTCCGCCAGACAGGCGCCGCGGGCAGGCCCGTGCGCGGGTCCAGGATGTGGTGCAGCACGTCGCCGCCGCGCTGCCAGCGTCGCGCCGTCGTTGACGAGGTAGCCAGGCCGCCGTCCCTGATCGCCACCACCGTGCTCGGCCCTGAGGACGGCTGGTCCGGCATGCCGGTCACGTCCTGCACGCGGATCCGCCAGCCGCCGTCGGGCGGCTCGCCGGCCACCGACGTGTCCCCGCCGAGGCTGACCAGCACCCCGCAGCCGAGCTTTTCCGCGATCCGCGCCGCGGACAGGTCCGCCGCCCAGCCCTTCACCGTCGCGCCGAGGTCGAGCTGGACGCCTGGCGGCACAGTCAGCCGCCGGGTGACGGGATCGAGCTTGATCGAGCGCCAGCCGGGAATCACCCGGAACCCGACGCCGCCGGGCAGCGCCGGCCCGGTCGCCGGGACCTGGCCGAAGTCACGGTCGTAGCCGAGCGCGCACAGCACCCCGCCCACCGTCGGGTCCACGTCGCCGTCGGTCACGCTGGCCGCGCTGAGCGCGACCGCGATGGCCTGCGCGAGCAGCGGGCTGACCGTCACGGTGAGCGGGGCCGTCGCCTCGCGCGCCGCGTCCCCGAGGGCGACGAGCTCAGAGTCGTCACGGAACCTGCTGCACGTCAGGTCAAGCTCGGTGAGGTCCTCGGTGAGCAAGTCCCTGGCGGCGTCCAGCTGTCCCGGGTCGGTGACCACGAGCTGGATCAGCATGCCGAGCGCGCGCCACGCCGTGAACGCCGTCGGTTCTTCCCGCGAACCCGCGCTGAGGGGGGCCTGAGTCATAGCCACGTCACTAGCGCGAACCGCCGGAGGTAACCTGGCCGCCGCCGTTTGACTGCACTGGCTGGTTGACCGGCGCCTGGAGGTTGCTCGAGCTGCTCGACGAGTTCGACGAGTTGGAGCCGGACGAGTTCGAGCTTGAGCCGGAGCTCGCCGACCCGGTGCCCGTGCTGGCGCCGCTGGACGAGTTCGAGCCTGAGCCGGAGCTCGCCGACCCGGTGCCCGTGCTGGCGCCCGGGCTGGAGGTGGAGGTGGAGCCGCTCGAGTGCGTCGATGCCTTGCTCGTCGAACCGGGCAGCACGGCGGCCACCGCGCCCGCCGCGAGCAGGCTGGCGACGCCGACGGTGGCGGTCGTGGTGTTCAGCCTGCGCCGGCCGCGCTCCCGCTCCGCGACGGCCCGCGAGACATGCCGCGCCGCCCCGTGGCCGCGCGGTGCTCCGTTACGGTCGTCCCAGCTGTCCATAATCGCAGTGTGGCATCCCTAGTTGTGGGCGTCGTTGAGATAGCTTCTCAGCAGACTATGTCCTTTCCCTGAGTGATAATCGACCGGTGAGCAATGCCGCTGCTACCGCCGCCTTCCGCGCCGCGCGCGATCTCCTGCTGAATCAGCGCGAGGACTACGCCGCCGCCCGCGAAGCCTTCAGCTGGCCCAGCCTGGAGGAGTTCAACTGGGCGCTCGACTGGTTCGACGTGATCGCCGCAGAGCACGGCGACCGGACCGCGCTGCGCGTCGTCGGCGACGACGGCTCCGACGACGCGGTGAGCTATGCGGCGATGGCGGCCCGCTCCAGCCAGGTGGCGAACTGGCTGCGCGGCCTCGGCGTCCGGCGCGGCGACCGGGTGCTGCTCATGCTCGGCAACGTGGTGCCGCTGTGGGAGGTCATGCTCGCGGCGATCAAGCTCGGCGCGGTGATCATCCCGGCCTCGACGCTGCTGCAGCCCGCCGACCTGGCCGACCGGGTCTCCCGGGGCGACGTCAGGCACGTCGTGGCCGAGGCCGCGCAGGTGCCGAAGTTCGCGGATGTCCCCGGCGACTGGACGCGGGTCATCGTGGGCGCCCCCGTGGCAGGCGACAGCGCCGCCGGCTGGCACCGCTACGCGGGCGCGGGCGACGCGGCCGGGGACTTCGCGCCGGACGGGGTCACGAAGGCGGCCGACCCGCTGCTGCTCTACTTCACCTCGGGGACGACCTCGCAGCCCAAGCTCGTCGGGCACACGCACGCCAGCTACCCGGTGGGCCACCTGTCCACGATGTACTGGATCGGCATCGAGCCCGGCGACGTGCACCTGAACATCTCCTCCCCGGGCTGGGCCAAGCACGCCTGGTCCAACCTGTTCGCCCCGTGGAACGCGCAGGCCACGATCCTCATCCTCAACCAGTCCAGGTTCAACGCCGCCGGCCTGCTGAAAGCGCTCGGCGACTGCGGGGTGACCTCGTTCTGCGCGCCGCCGACGGTCTGGCGGATGCTCATCCAGGCCGACCTCGGCGCCGCGGACATCAGCGTGCTGCGTGAATGCGCGGCGGCGGGCGAGCCGCTGAACCCTGAGGTGATCGAGCAGGTCCGCAGGGCCTGGGGGATCACCGTGCGGGACGGCTTCGGGCAGACGGAGACCACCGCGCAGATCGGCAACACCCCTGGCCAGCCGGTGAAGCCGGGCTCCATGGGCCGGCCGCTGCCCGGCTACCTGGTCACGCTCGTCGACCCGGTGGGTGGCCAGCCCGGCAGGGACGGGGAGATCTGCCTGGACCTCAGCGAGCGGCCGCTCGGGCTGATGACCGGTTACCTCGACGACGCCGAGCGCGACGCCGACGCCATGCGCGGCGGCTACTACCACACCGGCGACGTCGCGACCTCCGACGACGACGGCTACATCACGTACGTCGGGCGCACGGACGACGTGTTCAAGGCCTCGGACTACCGGATCTCGCCGTTCGAGCTGGAAAGCGTGCTGATCGAGCACGAGGCGGTCGCCGAGGCGGCGGTCGTGCCCTCCCCCGACCCGATCAGGCTCGCGGTGCCCAAGGCCTACGTACTGCTCGCCGCGGGCGCCGCGCCAGGCCCTGAGCTGGCGCGGGACATCATGGCGTTCTGCCGCGAGCGGGTGGCGCCCTACAAGCGCATCCGCAGGATCGAGTTCGCCGACCTGCCCAAGACGATCTCCGGCAAGATACGCCGCGTCGAACTGCGCGCGCAGGAAGACGAGTCTCGTGGCGGCCGCGGCGTCACCGAGTTCTGGGAAGAGGACTTCGGTTAGCTCGTTACGTCCGCGGACGTAAACCGGGCCCACGCGATCGCGCAGAACACGGCCGCGTAAATCGCGAACGACAGCAGTCCGTGCCACAACGTCGTGGTGTCCACCGGCGTGCGCAGCAGCGCGTCGAAGCTGTTCCACCAGTGGGTCGGCAGGTACGGCGCGACCGGTGCGAACTGCGGGATCTGGTCGACCACCTCGCTGGCCACGACCAGGATCATGACGGCCGCGATCGCGCCGATCGCGTGCTCGGTGAACGTCGAGACCGCCAGGCCGATCGCGCCGAGCGCGGCCATCGCGGCGCAGACGTACAGCGTCACGAACAGCACCCGCACCAGCCCGGCGCCCAGCGACACGGTGGTCCCCGACAGCAGCGTGACCGGCCCCACCGGGAACAGGATCACCCCGACGAGCAGCGCGACCACCGCGACGATGAACGTGGCCACCACCGCCCACACCACGATCGCCAGGTACTTCACGGCCAGCAGCCGGGTCCGGCCGGCCGGCACCGTGAGCAGGTAGCGCAGCGTCCCGTAGCCGGCCTCGCCTGCCACCGAGTCGCCGGAGATCACCGCCATCACCACCGGCAGCACCAGAATCAGCAGCAGCGAGAGCGCGATGAACGTGAGGAACACGCCGTTGCCCGCGAGCTGGTTGAAGAAGGCCGCACCACCGCTGGACGGCCCGCCGCCTCCCCCGCCGTGCGGCGCCGCGAGCTTAAGCCCGATGCCGATCAGCAAGGGGAACAGCACCACGACGGCGAGCAGCAGCTGGTTCCGTCGCCGGAAGAAGACAAGCCGCAGCTCGTTGCGGAAAAATCTCAGGTTTCCCCGAACGTACGCGGCTGGCTCACGGCCGTCCGTTGCTCCGGCGGGGACTTCCGCCTGGCTAATGGTCGACATCGAAGCCCTCCCCGGTGAGGCCGACGAAGAGCTCTTCCAGGCTCGGGGACTCGACGGAAAGGCCGCGTACCCCGACGCCCGCGTGCACGAGCTCGGCGCAGATGAGCTCGGGTTCCGCGGTGCCGAGCTCGGCGGTGATCGTGTCCTCTCCCGGTGCCGCGTCCGTGAGACCCAGCTTGCCGAACACCGTGGCCGCCGCCGCCACGTCCGCCGTGCGCACGGTGATCCGGGCCGCCCCCGTGTGGCGCAGCTCGGGCAGCGAGCCCTGGAACACCAGCTTGCCGACCCGCATCACGCCTACATGCGAGCACACCTGCTCGACCTCCGCCAGCAGGTGGGAGGACACGAACACCGTGATCCCCTCCGCGGCGATCTGCCTGACGAGCGTGCGGACCTCGCGGGTGCCCTGCGGGTCGAGCCCGTTGGTCGGCTCGTCCAGGATGATCAGCTCGCGGGGCCGCAGCAGGCCGGCCGCGATGGCCAGCCGCTGCTTCATGCCGAGCGAGTAGTTCCGGTACCTCTTCTTCGCCGCCGCGGTCAGGCCGACCCGCTCCAGGGCCTGACCGATCCGCGCCGCCGCCGACTTCGACGACGCGGACCGGTCAGCCGCGTCGTACCTGGCCAGGTTGTCCCAGCCGGACAGGTACGGGTAGAACGCCGGCCCCTCCACCAGCGAGCCCACCCGGGACAGCACCGAGACCGTGCCGTCCGGCATTGGTACGCCAAGCAGCTCCGCGGTACCGCTGGTCGGGTAGGCCAGGCCGAGCAGCATGCGGATCGTGGTGGTCTTGCCCGACCCGTTCGGGCCGAGGAAGCCGTAGACCGCGCCCCGCGGCACCGCCAGGTCGATGTGGTCGACCGCCAGCTGGCCGCGGAACCGCTTGGTCAGCCCCTTGCTTGAGATGGCCAGCGCCTCGGCAGTCATCAGGACGTGTGCCCGACCGCGGCGTACAGCACGCTCGGCTGGACCGCGCCGATGTAGACCTTGCCGCCGGTCATCAGCACCGAGACCAGGCTGGTCTGCAGCAGCGTGCCGCTGCCCCACGTGCCCGACACCGGCTTGGCCGCGCCGAGCAGCGCGCCGATGACCTTCTGGCTGTCGCCGCCGAGCCCGCCTGGCCCCGCCGACGGGGCAGTGGGGGCGTTAGAGCCGGCTGCGCCCGTTCCGAGTGATGAAAGAAGGTCTTGCTGCGGCAGCGAAACCACGGTGAGCCAGTCAGAGCCGTAGGTGCCGAAATCGCTCATGGTCGCCGCCGAACCCGTGGCCGGCTTCGCCGCGGCCTTGTCGCCCATGTTGACCTTGTCCACTGACGCGCCTGGCGGCGGGGTGAAGTTCAGGTTCGCGGCGGCGGGCGCGGTGTTCATGGACAGCTGGGTGTAGCCGACCTGGAACGCCGGGCCGGAGTCGCCCTTCGCGAAGACCTGGACCCGCAGCGGCATGCCGTACTTGGCGTCGACCGCGATCACCACGCGGCCGATCAGCGACCTGTGGTCCTTCGGCTTGAGGACCAGCTGGTAGGCGGGCTCGTTCGCGATCGAGACGTTGTCCTGCACGCTGACCAGCGTGGTCTTGCCGACTGCCGTGAGTATCTCGTTGGCGGCCTGCTGGGGGGTGAGCACCGGGCCGGCGGGCAGCCTGTTCTTCAGGGCGTGCTTCTGCGCTGTCGTAGGCGCGGTGAACTTGGTGACCGAGTTGCCGGTGCTCTCCCAGAGCCACAGCGTGTTCGCGGACCTGATGACGTCGGTCTCGCTCATCGGCTGCTGCACCGACAGCCGGAAGTGCTGCGCGTTCAGGTAGTAGACCTTGATCGTGTGCGAGCCGGTGAGCAGCGACGACAGCGACGTCGGGTTGCCGGCCTGCGGCAGCTGCGGCAGCCCGAGGGAGGTCGTCTCCACCACGGTGCCGGTCAGCGGCGGCAGCTTCTGATCCTGGTTGATCTCGGCGAGCAGCTGGCCCGGCGTCCTGACCGGCAGCACAGGGGATGCCTGCGCTGACGGGATCTGCGTGCCTGCGATGACGCCACCGGTCACGGCGACGGCAATGACTGGCACCGCCCACCGGCCCCGCCTCGACAGTGTGACTCCCATACTCCTCACCCGTTCCTTGCTACCGCCGCCCGTGGTCCAGCGGCCCCGTACGATCACTGTGCCGCACGCCGGCTGTGAGGGAGCTGAGAGCGTGATACGGGCATGACCGGCTTTGGGGGACACTGTACCCGTGCGAGTGCTTGTCGTTGAGGACGAGCGGCGGCTGGCCGCCGCGGTCAAGCGCGGCCTCGAGGCTTCGGGGTTCGCCGTGGATGTCGCCTGCGACGGCGTCACCGGCCTGCACATGGCCCGCGAGGGCGGCTACGACGGCGTGGTGCTCGACATCATGCTGCCGGGCCTGTCCGGCTACAAGGTCTGCGCGCAGCTGCGGGCCGAGGAGAACTGGGTGCCGGTGCTCATCCTGTCCGCCAAGGACGGCGAGTACGACCAGGCCGACGGGCTCGACCTCGGCGCTGACGACTACATGACCAAGCCTTTCTCCTACGTGGTGCTCGCGGCCCGGCTGCGCGCGCTGTTGCGCCGGGGCGCTAAGCCACGCCCGGCGGTGCTGGTGGCCGGTGACCTGCACCTGGACCCGGC
>NZ_JBARCR010000763.1:0-8761 GCF_049794275.1 Trebonia sp. | reverse complement strand
CCCGCGCTTTCACGCTCGACTCGCTGCCCAGCGCGGTTCGCGTGCTTGCCGTGACGGCGCGGCCTGGGCAGGAGTCGGCCGATCTGGGCGGGCCGCTGTACGCTTTCCGCCGATCCGGGGCCAGCCTGAGCCTGCTGTGCCTGACCCTGGGCGAGACCGCCGCGCAGAGCACCGGCTTCACGCGGATTGAGGCGGCGCGGCCCTGGGAAATCCAGATGGCCGCCTCGATCCTCGGCATCAGCCAGGTCTCTGTCGCCAGTTACCGTGACGGCAGGCTGCACCGCTACCGCACGTCCGAGCTGACGGGACGAATTCAGCATGCGATCAGCAAGTACTCCGCCGACCTAATGCTCGTCGTCGCGCCAGAGACGGGTGACATCGGCGATGCGGCCGTCGCCCGCGCCACGACGTCCGCCGCCTTGCTGGCGGGGGTGCCGCTCGCGGCCCGTACCAGGCCGGGCGTGTCCGGCGCCTGGACCGTGGATCTGGGGGCCGAAGCGGAGGTCGCCCGGGCTATCCAGAAGTCGGCCGCCGCCGCGCACGCCACCCAGTCGGAAGCGCTCCCGGAGATGATCAGCCGCGTTGACCAGCTGGGCAGCATGGAGACGATGCGCTGGCTGGTGAGCCCGGCGCGGGTGCCCGGGCAGCGCATCATGCCCGGCTGAGGGTACCGGAGGAACCACGCGTCCGTTCGGGCTGATGCTCTTTTGCATTTTCCCGAACGGGCGCGGCTGACCCCAGCAGCGCCAGGCTGAATCCGCAGCGGGCCGGATCGTGCCGTCTGCGGCCGAGGCGCCAGTCAGGCAGAAGGAGGCGTGGGCAGGGACTGCTCGGTCCAGATGACCTTCCCGGTCGCCACATTCCGGGTCCCCCAGCGGTCACAGAGCGCGGCGATCAGCTGCAGGCCACGGCCGCCCTCGTCAGTCCAGGCCGCCCGGCGGGGGCGCGGCGTGGTCAGGCTGCCGTCGAAGACCTCGCAGACGAGGCTCCGGCTGCGCAGCAGGCGAAGCCGGTACGGACCACGCGCATGCCGGACCACGTTCGCGACCAGCTCGCTGACGACCAGCTCGGTGGTCATCGTCAGTTCCTCCAGCCGCCAGGCGGCGAGCTGGTCGCGCACGTACCGGCGAGCAGCGCCGGCCGCCCGCGGGTCCTCGGGCAGCGACCAGGTGGCGACGGCGTCCGGTGCCGTGGCGCGGACCCGGGCCACGAGCAGGGCAGCGTCGTCGGCCCGCTGCTGATCATCTGGCAACAGTGCCTGCGTGAGGCTGTCGCACAACTGGTCCAGGCCCTCGGCCTGATGCCCCCGGAGCAGCCCAGCCATGCGATCCATGCCTACAGCCGGGTCGCAGCTGGTCGAGTCGACCAGGCCGTCGGTGTACAGCACAAGCAGGGCGCCGTCCGGAACCCGCAGCTCCGACACCTCGAACGGAGGCCCGGCCACGCCCAGCGGCGGATCGCCCTCGGCCGGCGCGAAATGAACAGTGCCGTCCGGGCAGACGACAGCGGGCGGCGGGTGGCCCGCTCTGGCCATGGTGCAGCTGCTGGTCGTCGGATCGTAGATCGCGTAAAGGCAGGTGACGAATGAGTCGTCACCGAGGCCGGAGACTAGGTCGTTGAGGTGTGCCAGGATCTCGTCGGGTGGCAGCTCGAGGTCGGACAAGGTCTGCAGCGCGGTGCGTACGCGCCCCATGATGACCGCTTCTGGCAGCCCGTGCCCCATGACGTCACCGATGACCAGGGCAACCCTGTCGGCCGACAGCGGGATGACGTCATACCAGTCGCCCCCCACGTCCATGCCCCGTCCGGCGGGGAGATACCTGGCCGCCGCGGTGACGGCGGGCAGCTCAGGCAACTGCCGCGGCAGCAGGGCGCGCTGCAGCGCCTGAGACCGGGCGTGCTCGGCGTCGAAGAGCCGGGCACGCTCCAGAGCCTGGGCGACTAGGCCGCTGAGCGTGGTCATCAGCGCGCGCTCGGCGCCCGTGAGAAGGCGCGGCCGGTCAAAGGAGACCACGCACAAGCCCACCACGCGCCCTGAGACGACCAGCGGCAGGTACGCCCACGCCTGCTTGCCGCATATAGCCAGCAGGTCCGCCGTGGCCGGGTAGCGCCGCTTGTACTCGTCCGCTGACGAGATGAACGAGGGCCGGCGGCGGGCCAGCACATCCGCGGCCGGGGTGAGATCGGGCACCGGGCCGTTGACCAGGTCGAGGAAAGCCTGGGAGTAACCGACCGCCCCAACCGTGCGCATCCGGCCATCCTCGATTACCTGGATGATCAGCCCGGAGGCCCCGAACGGCGGCAGTACCCGGTCGGCAACCGCGGCCACGATATCCAGCGAGGTGACGGCCTCGGCCAGGGCGGAAGCCAGATCCTGGATCCGGGCCGAGCGCTTGGCCGCCGTGCGCTCGGCCGCTACCTGGTCGGCCTGGCGCACGCGCGACGCGGTGACGTCGGTGAAGTAGCAGGCCAGGCCGTCAGGCACGGGGACGAGCCGGAAGCGATACCAGCGTCCGGTGTCCGGCCACTGGACATCGAAG
This sequence comes from Trebonia sp., assembly GCF_049794275.1. NCBI lineage: Bacteria > Bacillati > Actinomycetota > Actinomycetes > Streptosporangiales > Treboniaceae > Trebonia > Trebonia sp. The sequence goes on along the minus strand of NZ_JBARCR010000763.1, from coordinate 6,221 downwards.
CTCGTCGGCGTCGTCCCGTCGGCTGCTTCCCGGCAGCGGGCCTCCAGGCCCGGTACCCGGCGGATCACGAGCAGGTTCCACAGCAGCCGCCCGGTCAGGTCATGCTGGGAGGTCAGCAGACGCTCGGCCTCGGCATTGGCGAAGAGTACCCGCCAGTCCTTGTCGACAGAAAGGAAACCGTCGCTCATATACCGCAAGGCGCTGCGCAGGCCGTCATCGGTCGTGCGTGCCTGTGTCGTGTCCCATGCCGTGCCCAGCATCCGGAACGGGTTCCCGTCCGCGTCTGCCTCAACCTGGCCGCGGACCAGCAGCCAGCGATTGCTGCCGTCCGGCCGGCAGATCCTGTACTCCGCCTGGTACGCCCCGCGCGTACTGATCGCCTTGTCCACTTCGGCGGTGACCCAGGCGATGTCGTCGGGATGAACGTGACTGATCCAGGTTTCGATACGTCCGTCGTAGGTGTCCGGGTCGACGCCAAGCAAATCCATCGAAGGCTGGTCGAGGCAGAGCAGCCCCGAGGCCATGTACCACTCCCAGGCGCCGACCCCGGTCGCCCGGTAGCCCTCCCATGAGCCGTTTTTGCCGTCGGGGACCAGCAACTGGGCTGGCTGCGGCGGTTGGCGGAGCTGCTGCGGTGACGTGGCCGCCCCGCCTCCCGCGACGCGCGGGCCGCCCTGCTGCCCGGCCGCCGTACTGGCTGCTCCATCCATCATTCCGCCACCTCCCCCGGAAGCGCATACCATCACCTTTTACGCAGAACTAGCAGCATAGCCGTTTCTGCTGGTGGGCGGGGCCGTGGCGGATGACCGTCGCTGACTATGAGGAATACGTCCGCATTGCTCGCGGTCGCGCTACATAACTGCAGCCGCTTTCCGGCCAACCGGCTGCTGGCCACCTGCATCACCGACACCGAGATGGTTCCGTGGATGATGAGCTTGGCGACGCACAGGTCTTCCTTGTCGAGGCACCAGCCGGTGTACCGCGGCGCTCCGCCTGGGGCTGCGGTGTTGGCGTTCTGTATCTTGACGAGCCGGTCGCGCCAGCCGGCTGGCAGTGCAGACGTCTCGAGGTCGACGCCGTGCTCAAGCTGATCGCGTCGCATCAGCTCGCCCCTTGGAGAACGGCCTGACGTTCGCTCTGGGGGAGGAGTCCGCTCATGGGTGAGACCTCGCGCATTTCGATGGAATCACGGTCGAGGCCGGTAAGGACGCGGTGCAGGCCGAGCACGTCGCTGCGCTCCACGAGCGAGTCCCACCGGTCAAGATTGCGGCAGTGCGGCTGCCCCGTCACGCTGCTGCGAAGCCGACGGAGGTTGCGCTCGATGACGGGACGCCACTCCTCAAGGCTGCGTTTGGTCAGGTGGTTGGAGAGCTGGCGGTGGAGGCGCCAGGATCTCCGTTCCGAGCGGGTTAGGTCAGGGATGACTGGCCGCCGGACCACTTCGAGGCGATAACCCATGCAGGACAGCAGCCGGTCGAGCTGCTCGTCGCTCAAGTCGACCTTGCCAGAGAGGAACTGGCTGATACTGGGCTGGCGCACACCACTGAGGCGGGACAGGCAGGACTGGGTGGTGCGCGTTTCGCGCATCACCTCGCGGAGCACGTCACCACGTCCAGGCATACCAAATTGCCACGTATGGCCCAATGCCGCTTAGCTTGCGACTGCGCACGCGTCGCGCCGCTGCCCGGACAGCCGTCAATCACCGGATTGCACCCAGCCTGAGATTATCTATTCGAAATCCGTGTCGTTTCCGTTACTATAACGACGGAAACGACACGGATTTATTCGATCTTGGTACTCTTATGCTGATATTCCGGGCAGCTGGGAGGCGTGACCAACTTAAGCTAAGCGGCATTGTGCCATGCAGCATGGTTTCGTCTGACGACGTCGTACTAGGTCCGGTTGCCGCAGTTCAGAGCAACTCTGATGTCCGGGGACGTCTGGCTCGGTCTGGCGCTGCCTGGGGTCGTTGTCACTTGGTTTGTCACTTGCTTTCCGGCCCTCCCAAGCCAAGGAAGGCCCGGAATGGCTCTTTACATCACCGACGACACGATGACGCTGAAGATCGATGACCGCGTCGTGGCCACCGCCCGGTTCAGCTAGCATGACGCGGCCAACGAGAACGGCGCGTGGATCGTCTCGACTCACCCCGCCCGGTTGTTCACCCGCGACCAGATGATGACCGCGCTGACCTGGGCCGCGTCCATGGTGGTGCTCGACGCCAGCCGCCGCGGCCAGCGGGTGCCACTACTGGCCGCGTGGAGCCTGGCCGCCGGGATCGCTACGACGGTCGGTGCCAACCTGGCGCACGGCCTGGGCCACGGCGCGGTAGGTGTCCTAGTCAGCGCGTGACCCGCAGTGGCGCTGGTCGGCTCCTTCGAGCTCTTGATGCTGCTCATCAGGTCAGCTCATCAGCCTCGACTGAAACGCATCTGCGAGGGCGTGGCCGACCTGCCGGTGCCGCGCCAGAGTGTGCCACCGGCGGGTGCGTTCCTGGAACAGACGGTACGAGCCTGGCACACCGCAGGCCACAGCCAGCAGGCGATAGCCCGCGAACTCAGCATCGACCGCCGCAAAGCCCCTCGCGCGCATGAGGCCGAACGCAGACCGGCCACGGCGCCGCAAATGGCCTGATCCGGCCAGCGCAAGATGGCTGGTACGCCCGATGCGGCGGGGGCGGCTCGCTGGTGGACTTGAGCTGTCAGTCACCCACGTCTCGGGGGACGTGTACCGCGCATCAGAACGGGGTCTAGTCATGCAGCTCAATCAGGCAGAAGGGACCCAAGTGGTGCTGCGCGACGGGTCGACGGTGCTGATCAGACAGGTTCGCGGCACCGACGCGCCGTTGCTGGCCGATGGATTCGCCCGGCTGAGCCCCCGATCCCGCCAGCTGCGGTTCCTGGGCCCGAAAACCACGCTGTCTGCCACGGAGCTGCGCTACTTCACCGAGATCGACCACCACGACCACGAGGCAATCGGCGCGCTCAGCGCCGCCGACGGGCGCGGCGTAGGCATCGCCCGCTACGTCCGGGACGCCCGCGACCCGCAAGCCGCCGAGATCGCCGTCACCATCGTCGACGACTGGCAAGAGCGGGGACTAGGCACCGAGTTGCTCTCCCGACTGTCCGACCTGGCCCGGCAGGCCGGCATCCACCGGTTCACCGCCCTGGTCTCCACAGACAACGCCGCGAGCGCCGGGCTGCTACGGAACCTGGGCGCCTCCCTGGTCGCCCAAGGTCCCAGCATCGTGGAATACGAGCTCGCCCTGGAGCCCGACGACTACGGCCTCGATCGGTGGATCCGCTGCGCTATGGCCTAGCTGCGGGGTCAGCCGGCGCTGCCGCAGTCAGCCGCGCCCGTTCGGAAAGGTCAAGAGCATCAGCCCGAACGGGCGCGTGGTTCCCCGGCCGCCGCTAGCTCGGCGGCATCCGCTTGCGAGCGGGCCGACCCGGCTGGATATGCGGCTGCCGGTCATCTGCGCTGTCGGTGTGGCCTTCACCTGGACAAATCGATTCCACCCAGGGCCCCGTAGCCGGGCCTGATTGCGCGGGTGACCAGCGAGGACAGCTTCGTCCCGCTCGGCCCGGCGGCGAACATGGTGCTGCTGGAGGAACCCACGATCGAAAAGGCGGCCGTCGGCCTCCAGCATGCGGGCTGAGCGCACCGTCCGTTCGGGATAAGAGCTTTTCTTCTGAACGGACCGTGCCGACTGCTGCCGGTTAGCGTGGCTATTGTCAGATGGGCAAGCCAGGGGGCTGGCGACGAATAGGACAGAGTGGTTCGCGACCTGGCCGGGCATCTCGAGCGGTGACAGGTGGTCCATTCCTGCGGCCGGCGGTCCCGGCCACGTTTCCGGTCAGCTCTGTTCGCGCGGGCACCACCAGGTGGTGCGCCCGCCCACGGTGCCGTGCGCCATCGGACTGCCGCAGCGCGGGCAGGCGGCCTCGGGCCGCCGGAACGGGATCACCGTGAGGGTGTGGACGCCGCCGCCGTCGACCGCGGCGCTCACCGTCCGGCGCAGGGCGCGGAGCAGCCGGCCGGTTTCGGGCGGGGTCAGCTCGTCGACCGGCCGGGCCGGGTTGATCTTCGCCTGCCAGAGGATCTGGTCGGCCAGCAGGTTCCCGATGCCGGCGATGACATCCTGGTCGAGCAGCCGGGCCTTGACCGGCGCGGTGCTGCGGCCAAACGCCGCCCGGAACTGCGCCGGGGTGATCGCCTGGGCGTCCGGGCCGAGTGCCTCGAGCGGCGGGTCGAGCCGGACCCGGCCGAGGCGCCGCGGGTCGACCAGCATGAGCGCACCACCGTCGGCGAACGTCAGGCTGAAACGCGAGTACCGGTAGTCGCCTTTAGCCCTGCCGCGTTCCCAGTAGTCGCCGCCGTCGATCTCGTTGCCTTGACCGTCGGCGATGACGATCTTGCCGGACATGCCCAGGTGGATGCCGAGCAGCGGGCCCGGCTCGCCATCGCCGTGGCCGGCCACCGGGGAGGTGTCGCACCACATGCTCTTGCCGCGGCGGTGCGCGGCAGTCAGCGTGCGGCCGAGCAGCACGGCCTTGATCTCGCCGGGCCGGTGCGGACGGCAGACATAGCTGTCGGTGTCATCCACGTCGGAGATGACCCGGTGCAGCCCGGCCCGCTCGATGACCGTGCGGGCCGACTCGACCTCAGGCAGTTCAGGCACGGCCAGCCCGCCCGAGCGGCCGACGGCGCCGATGGCGATGGCCTATTGTCACCGGATGACCCTATCGGTCGCGCGGCCGCGCTGACGATGAAGTCGCCGGGCGGCCATCAGTGCAGGCAGGCTGCCGCCTGGCAGGACCGCGACTACCAGCCAACCACCACTCCTGCTCAGCGGAGGTCTGGCCGCCATCGCTGCCCTGGCTTGGAAGTGGCTGCTCGTGCAGGGCCGGGTGCCTGTTGTCAGGCGGCGTCGGTGGTGGTCACTGTGAGGGTGTGGTCGGCGAAGTTGGCGACGAGGTCGAGGCGCCCGCCGAGGGCCTGGACGTAGCGGGCGATGGCCTCGATGGTGGACAGTTCGCCGCGCTCGATCTGGGAGACCCGGCCCGGGGTGACGCCCATGGTTTCAGCGAGCTGGGCCTGGGTGAGGCCGCGCTGCTTGCGCTCGTCGGCGAGCCGCTGTCCGCTCTGCCGGGCCATCAGGGTCTTGCGGCGCCGTTGGGCTTCCTCGGGGCCGCCGACACGCTCGATGTAGGCGTCGCGGTCCCACGTGGTGTAACTGGTCACTGGCTGCCTTCCCTCTGCTGCCCGTTCCTTCAGGTAGATCTCGCAGAGCTGCTCGGCACGGGGGATCATCCTTGCGTACCACTTGTTCCAGCTGCCCGCCTTATCGCCGGCGACGAGCAGGATCGCAGATCGCCACGGGTCGAAGACGAACAGGATGCGGACCTCGCTTCGCCCGCGGGATCCGGGCCGAAGCTCCTCGAGGTTCGCGATAGCTAAGGGGATTCGAAGCCCTGACCTTCTGCATGCCATGCAGCCTGGTTTCGTCTGACAGCGTCGCGCTGCGTCCGGTTACTGCACTTCAGAGCCGCTCTAATGTCCGGGGACGTCTGGCTCGGTCTGGTGAAATCTGAGTGCGTTGGTCCTTAGTTTTGGTTCTGGTTTGCCGGGCCTCCCAGTCAAGGGAGGCTCAACCATGGCACTCCGGATCACCCACGACATGATGACTCTGGGGATCGACAACCACGTCGTGGCTACCGCCCGGTTCAGCGAGCACGCCGTGGGCCGACGGCACCGGCGCGTGGATCGTCTCCACGCATTCGGCCCGGCTGCTCACCCGCGGCCAGGGCCTGGTTCGCAGCCCCTTGAGCCGTACCGGCTGATGTGCGCGCTTTCGGGTGTGCCGCCGGCACGGGGATGTCCGCTGCCGGCAGGTGCTGGCCTGCCTGGATGCCTGGGCAAGGGGCACGGAGCCGCGCTCAATCGCGCCTCAACGAGGCGTTAGCACCGCACGGCCATCCTTACTGGCAGCGGTGCCCCTGTGCACAGGGAGCTGGTGGCTGTCCGGCGAAAGGAGACAGTGATGGATAAGGCGATCGTGCTGGCGGTCGCGGCCAGCGTGTGCACCGCCGCCTCGTCGGTATGCCAGCGGATGGGGGCCAAGGGCACTCAGGCCAGGGGGTTCGACGTGGGGCTGGTGGTCCGGCTGGCCCGCCGGCCGGTGTGGCTGCTGGGCATCGCCAGCATGATCGGCGGGTTCG
>NZ_JBARCR010000762.1:0-3529 GCF_049794275.1 Trebonia sp. | reverse complement strand
GAGTCCTGCTGCGGCCGTACGGTAAGTACCTGGTCGATGCCCAGCAGCACCAGGATCCTGGCCACGTTCGGCTGGGGAGCTGCCAGTTCCAGGGTGCCGCCCTGAGCTCTCAGCGCCAGATGCGCGTCCGTCAGCGCCCGGATGGAACTGGAGTCGGCGAACCGCAGCCCGGACAGATCGATGGTCAGCTGCCGAGCGCCGCCAGAAATCTGATCGTTGAGCGCATCCCTTAGCTGCCCAAGGGTCGATAGATCCGCTTCACCGGACAGGCGCATCACAACACTGAATTGCTGGGATTCCACGGCAATGCCGAGCAGGCTCACACGCGGAGCGTACTCCTTGAGCAGTTCGCGAATACACGCCGCACTCACCGCCGAACTGCCGCCCGGCTGGCACACCCAGCCGGATCATCTGCACCATCGGCCATAGTCGGGCAGACGCCCGCTGTTCGGAATCCGGAGGCGAGTCACCCTGGGCCTGACGCCGTAGAGCCCGGGTAGCGCGCGGGTAACCGCGTTTCCGCGGAAACGCGCGTTCGGCAGAATGTCAGACTCTATCGATAAAATCGAATACATGAGCGTAGCTATAACGTCTGAGCCATCTGTTGCGACGACGCCTGGCGGCCCGGCCTGGCCGCCGGAGATGCCGATGGAGCGGCTGGAAGCGCGGATCTGCGAGCTGGCCGGGCACCTGACTGCGGCGACCTGCCAATTCCTGCTGCTGATCGCCGATTTCGACGCCCGCAAGGGCTGGGCGGACTGGGAGATGCCGTCCTGCGCGGCGTGGCTGTCGTGGAAATGCCAGATCGCCTCCGGCACGGCCCGCGAGCAGGTCCGCGTCGCTCGCGCGCTGGGAGCGCTGCCCGCCATCACCGCCGAGTTCGCCGCCGGACGGCTGTCTTATGCGAAGGTCCGGGCGCTCACCCGGATCGCCACCCCGGAGACCGAACCCGATCTCCTTGAGATGGCGACACCGATGACAGCCAACCAGATGGAGCGGTTCGCCCAAGCGCACCGGCGGGTCACCGAAGCGGATCGCGGCCCAACCCGGCCCGCGCGCCAGCTGACCTGGAACCGCGTCAAGGACCTGGACTATGTCTTCCGCGCCATCCTCCCCGCCGAAGGTGCCGCCGTCGTATTGCAAGCCCTGCGCGCCGCCCGCAACGACCTGGAGCACCCGCATGATCAGCCTGACGACGTTTCCGCGGAAACGCGGATCGAAGAGCTCAGGGGCGAAGACGAGGCCAACGGGGTCAGCTTCAGCTCTGACGTGCCGCCAGAATCACGGATGGAAACGGCCCGGGACCTCGCCGACGCCCTCGTCCAGGTCTGCGCCGGCTACCTCAACGCCAAGGCGGCCACGGCCGAGAACCCCGATACGTATCAGGTCATCATTCACGCCGGCGTCCAGGCCATCAGCGGGGAGCTGGCAACAGAGGACGTTTCCGCGGAAACGCCGGAAGGTGCGGCCGGTACCCTGCCCGTCTCGCATCCGGCCCACCCGATGCGCTGCCACATCCAGGACGGCCTGGCTCTGAGCCTCAGCACCCTGGCGCTCATCAGCTGCAACGCCACCATCAGCACCATGATCCACGACACCGCAGGGGCCATTCTCGACGTCGGCCGCCGCACCCGCAAGCCCCCGCCCGCGCTCCGCCGGGCCATCCGCGAACGCGACGGCTACCGCTGCCAGTTCCCCGGCTGCCGTTCCCGCCGCACCGACGCCCACCACATCGTCCACTGGGCGAACGGCGGCGAGACCAAGCTCGGCAACCTCATCAGCCTGTGCAAGAGACACCACGCCCTTGTCCACGACAAGGGCTACCTCATAGCCAGCACACCGGGCGGCTTCACCTTCTACAGCCGCCAGGGCACCCCCATGCCAGCCTGCCCGAAACTACGCGCCGGCCCGGGCGACATCACTACCACCCACGACGCTGTCATCACCCCTGCCACCATCATCCCCTCGAACTCCGGCGGCCGCCTCGACCTCAACCTGGCCATCTGGATCACCTTCGCCAACGCCCGGGTCAAAACCGAACGCCGCGAACGCGAACAGGCCAGCCCGGCGGCGTGATCGCGTGAGCGTCAGGCGTTTCGCGGGTCGTCTTCCGGATCCAGATATTCGAGCCCGAGCGGCCCGATCGCTGTTACCTGGGTGACGTACTCACCGGATTTGGCCCAGTGGAAGTGCGGGGTGCCGCCGGGCAGGACGACGACGGCACCGGGCGGGTGTGCCTCGAGCTTGCCCTCGTCGAATTCTTCGCCCACCCCGATGTAGAAGACACCGGAGATGACCGTGTAGACGCGATCCTCCGGGTGCCGGTGCGGCATCAGCTTGACGCCAGAGGGCACCTTCACCCTGATCACGTAGGGGCCGGGCGCGGTGGGCTGACCGACCACGACGGCGAGGCGAGCCGGCGGCGGGAACGCGGGGAACGGCTGCCAGTCGATGTCCTCGGGGTGGACCGACCTGAAGACGTCCTGGCCTGGCTGGTGAGCGCGCATCATCGGGGAACCTCCGGACTCGGGCACGGCGACCTGACGCCACTAGAACCACCCTCTCGCCTGACCGCCGGCAAAAGCCAGGGACCGCACCAGGGGTTCCCGTGGGCCGCAGCGGCGCGGTCATCGCGGTCGGCGTCGCGCACTTGCTGCGCGGCCCGGCCAAGGCGCAGGAGGCCGCCGCGTCCGAGGGAACGCCACTGGACCGCGCCGCATGACCAAGCCTGGCCGCAGGTCAGTCCCTTTCGTAATGTATTCGTTAGGTTTCCGAGAACCGCTTGAGACCCATCCACAAGTGTCACTACGGTTGGTGCAGCCTTCCGCTGGACCAACGAACGGAGTGACACGGACGTGGGCATACACGCCGCCAGGACAGTCGCTACGAGAACCCGCCTGCGCCGCGGTGCCGTGCTCACGGCGCTGCTCGCCGTCGCGAGCGGGGTCGCCGTCTACAGCGGAACGGCCGGCGCGGCCCCACAGCCGACCATCGGCCAGGTCCAGGCGCAGGTAAACAGCCTGCAGGCCAAGGTGGACAACATCGGCGAGCAGTACGACCAGGCCAGCCAGCAGCTGTCGGCCGCGAAGACCAGGCTGACTCAGGTGAACAAGGAGGCCGCGCAGGCGCAGACGCACTTCAACACGGCTCGCGCCCAGCTCGTCCAGGTCGCGGTGGCGAACTACATGGACTCCGACCAGACGTCGGTGCTCGGGCTGCTGACCTCCGGCGACCCGTCAGCCGTGCTCGACCAGGCGTCCCTCGTCGAGCAGGTGGCCGGAATGCACAACGAGCAGGCGGCCCAGTTCCTCGGCTACGCGCAGCAGCTCTCCTCCGTCGTCGGCCAGCGGCAGCGGACCGAGGAGGGCATGGCGGCCGTCCAGTCCCAGCTCGCCGGGCAGAAGAACTCGATCGCCAAGCTGCTCGCCAGCAAGCAGGCCACGCTCGACAGCCTCACCGCGGCACAGCAGGCGCAGGTCGTCGCGACCACCGTCGGCGCCTCAGGCACCACCCAGGCGAGCTACAGCGG
>NZ_JBARCR010000761.1:0-2207 GCF_049794275.1 Trebonia sp. | reverse complement strand
TGCCCTGGTGCCCTACTTCGGGGACACCAGAGCGTAATGCTATCGAAAGATGAGCATGTTACGAGTGAGTCCGCTTCGTGGTTACCGGATAGTGACCATTCGCCCGGCCGCGCTTACCCTAGACCGGTGGGCATGATGATGGCAGTGAGCTTCGAACGGTACGGGCGGCTGTATTACCTGGATCCCGGGGACTACGAGCCGAAGATCGGCGACAAGGTGCTGGTGCCCACCGACGGCGGTCCTGAGGTGGCCGAGTGCGTCTGGGCACCGCAGTGGATCTCGGAAGAGGTCGGCGGCCTCCCGGTCTGCGCCGGCCTGGCCGGCGAGGAGGACCTGGCCAGAAACGAGGAGAACCGGCGGCGCCGCGCCGAGGGGCGGCTGGCCGCGAAGCGGCTGATCCGCGAGCTCGAGCTGCCGATGAAGGTCACCGCGGTCGACTATCTGTCGGCCACGAACGTGTTCACGGTCTACTTCAGCGCGCCGCACCGGGTGGACTTCCGCGCGCTGGTCCGCGACCTCGCCGCGCGGCTGCGCGCCCGGGTGGAGTTGCGGCAGATCGGCCCGCGGGACGAGGCGCGGCTGCAGGGCGGCATCGGCCCGTGCGGCCGGGACCTGTGCTGCGCGACGTTCCTCAAGGACTTCGAGCCGGTGTCGGTCCGGATGGCGAAGGACCAGGACCTGCCGGTCAACCCGATGCGCATCGCGGGCGCGTGCGGCCGCCTGATGTGCTGCCTCAAGTACGAGCACCCGCTCTACCAGGACTTCAAGAAGAACGCGCCGCGCGCCGGCACGCAGGTCGACACGCCGGAGGGCGCGGGGACCGTCGTGGGGCACAACGTGCCGTCCGACACCGTAGTCGTCAAGCTGGCCGCGGACGGCAGCAGCTGCGCCTGCCCCCGCGCGAGCGTCTGCGGCTCCCGCAAGGCTTACGACTCTATGTACGGCAAGGGATAGTGGATCATTAGGGCCCCTCTGGGGTACCCGACGATCCACTATGTTGGCGATGCCCAGAAATTACTCTCGTCTAGGCGCGGCGGCGGCCGTGGTTATCGCCGTCCTGGTCTCAGCCTGCACGGCGGGGAGCCCCGCGACGTCCCAGCCGGCCCCGACAGCGAGCTCCGCGCCGGCCGGGCCTCCGCCGGTCAGCATCGCCGGGTACTACGCGCAGCGGCTGAGCTGGCAGCCATGCGACAAGGGCTTCGAGTGCGCCCGGCTGTACGTCCCGTTCGACTACAGCCGCCCGGCCGGGCCCAGGTTCTCGCTCCCCGTCGTCAAGCTGCCCGCCGCCGATCCGGCCAGCCGGGTCGGCGCGCTCGTGATCAACCCCGGCGGCCCTGGCGGGTCCGGCGTCGAGTACGCGCTCGGCGCCCGCTCCGGCGAGTTCACCCAGGAAGCGCTGAACCGGTTCGACATCGTCGGCTTCGACCCGCGCGGCGTCGGCGGCAGCCTGCCCGCGGTGCGCTGCATGACCGGCCCGCAGCTCGACACCTACTTCGCGGTCAACGGCGACCCGGCCAACGCCGCGCAGCTCGCGACCGTGGTCTCCGAGAGCAAGCTGTACGCGGCGGAGTGCGCCCGCAACGCCGCCGCCCTGCTGCCGTACATGGGCACGGTGAACGCGGCGAAGGACATGGACGTGCTGCGTGCCGCGCTGGGCGAAAACGCCCTCACATACCTGGGGAAGTCATACGGAACGTACCTCGGCGCCTCTTACGCGCAGCAGTTCCCTACCAAGGTGCGGGCGCTGGTGCTTGACGGCGCCGTGGACCCCAAAGCGAGCGGCCTGCAGCTCGACGTGACGCAGGCGGCCGGGTTCGAGTCCGCGTTCGGCCAGTTCGCGGCCTGGTGCGCCGGCCAGCAGGGCTGCCCACTGGGGAACAGCGCGAGCGGCGCGGTCGCCAAGGTGGCGGGCCTGCTCAGCGCCGCGACTGCGCATCCGCTCACCAACCTGCTCGGCGACGGCCAGCCGGCCAACGGCGCGATGCTGCAGACCGGCATCGCGGCGGCGCTGTACGCGCGGCCGGAATGGCCGCTGCTGAAAAGCGCGCTGTCCGGCGCTTTCGGCGGCGACGGGACCATCCTCGTCGAGCTCGCCGACTCGCTGCTCGAGCGGAACCCGAACGGCACCTACAGCAACCTGGCCGACGCGGAGCTGTCGGTCGACTGCGTCGACCGCGCGTGGCCGCGTACGGTCTCCGCCTTCGCCG
>NZ_JBARCR010000760.1:0-8499 GCF_049794275.1 Trebonia sp. | reverse complement strand
AGCGGCCTGAAAGCGGCCAGGACACGCGGGACAGCGCCGGAGCCGTACCTGGATCCCTGGTAGGAGTCAGATAAGCCCGCGATAGTCTCCGCCGTCGAGTCGCAAGCTCGTGCCGCTTATGTAGGCGGCGTGCGCGCTGCAGAGAAAAGCGCAGGCCGCGGCGAATTCGCTCGGCAGCCCCATGCGCCCAGTCGGCATGTCCTCAGCCTGCATTCTGCGCGCCTCCTCGAAGGAGATGTTCGCCTCCTTCATGTACGCGCGCGCTACTTCGATCTGCCTGGGCGAGTCAATTCGCTGCGGCAGGAGCTGGTTGATTGTCACGTTGTCTATCGCGACCGTCCGTGACAGGCCCTTCATGACGGCCCACAGTGCCGTCCGCGCGCCGGCCGAGGGCGCCTGGCTCGGGTGCGGCGATGCGACCATGGCCGATGTGACGTTGACGATGCGGCCGAACTTTCGCGTTCGCATGCCGTCGATAACGGCCCGGACGAGGGCGAGCGGCGTCCAGTAATGGAGGAGCATTGCCTGCTCAAGATCGGCGAGCGAAGCATCAAGGAGATATATCGGTTTAGGTCCGCGATTGTTCGTGATCAGGATATCCGGCTCATCCCAGGCGCCAAGCAGGGCCTCCCGCCCCTCCTCGGTCGTGATATCCGCTTGCACGGCCCGTACCTCGCCGTCGGCGGCATGCTCCTTGACCGTCTTGGCCGCCGCGGCCAGCCGTTCCTCGTCACGGCCGTTGATCGCGACATCAACGCCCTCCTGGGCCAGCGCTACCGCGCAGGCCAGGCCGAGGCCCTGAGAAGAAGCGCAAACGATTGCGCGCCTGCCACTGATTCCGAGATCCATACACGAGCTCCTCGGTCCACGCATGATCGGTCCGCCGCATGAGCTGACCACACGGCGGCATGCTCACGGCGCACTAAGCGCACACGCCGCTTAGCTCAGGGAATTAGCCAGGCTTGAATTCTTTCGCCCGGCGCGATCGCTACGACTTATACACGGGGCCCTTGTACAGGGGCTCGCCGTCGTAAATCATGGGCGCTCCAGAGCGGTTGCGCCACAGGTTGTTGTTCTCGTGATTTCCGCCCAGCCAGCGCTTAAGGGCGGCGTGCGCATCGCCGCGACGGATCTCTTTGATCTCGTCGACGTCGTCCGGGTCCGCGCATATTTCCACCATGAGACCGTCAGGCGAATCCACGTACAGCGACTTCACGTAGCCGTGGTCCTGAATGTAATGCGATACGCCGTCGGCGAGCAGGCGCTGGTGGATCTCTTCCTGGGTGTCGGCGTCCGTCTCCAGCGCGATGTGGTCCATGAGGTTAGTCTTCCCGATCAGGAAGTACTTGTCGTAGGGCGGTGCCATCTGGAAGTAAGCGAGAGCGCTGCCGTCGGACAGTTCGTAGAAGGTGTGGCAGAATTCCATCCCGTTGAATTCGGCGTCCTCGTCGTGGACGTCCTCGGTCCATGCCGCCACGAGCGGAATGCCAAGAAGATCCTCCATGAAGTGCCTGGTCACTTCCTGATCCGCCACCGGATACGCGTGATGATGCAGCCGGCGCAGCTTACTAGTTGTCTGAGCGCCGTCGATCTGCTCTGGCGCCGAGGGAACGGGCGAGTCGGTAGCCATCACTGCCTCCTTGCATGCTCTTGGCCGCTGCGTGATCGTGTATACGTTCGACGCCGCTAGGTCCCTAACGTTAGTGAGGGCATCCTCGCTTGTCAATGACTCAAACGCTAATTGACAGTAGAATCGATTATTACTCCGTACGCTCGCACGGGAGGCCGGTGCCGTTGCGTCGCCGTCGGCCTCCGGGAAGCCGCCGGTCGGCCCTGAGGGGCGCCCGGCCAGCCCGCTCCCGGGGCCCTCTCGATCGGTCACGGCGGCGGGCCGCCGCGCTTTTTCTTGCGCAGGCGGGGTTTTTAATCGAGTCGGCGCCCGCTTATCGATATCTGCGATGTATGCGAGGTATGTACATCTTGCCCCGCGAGTCCAGGGCGGCTGTCACGCGCTCCGCGGGCAACTTCGTCGGTCTGTGTGACGGTCACACGTTCTGCCCGATGATGCGGTAAGCTGTATTTAGTCATTTTCAGTCTCTACCGAGGGTTCAGAAGTGACAGAGAACAGCACACGGCCGCTGCGAGTTGAGCGAAATCCCGCGCCCGTAAGGACGCAGGTTATTGACAACCTGCGTCAGGCTATTATCGATCGCCGGTTCCTTCCAGGCCAGCGCCTTATCGAGCGCGAACTCGTGGAACTGACAGGCGTCTCACGGACCAGCATCCGCGAAGCCCTCAGGGAGTTGACGGCCGAAGGCCTGGTGACGAGCGTCCCGAATAAGGGCAACGTTGTCACCACGGTCAGTGCGAAAGAAGCCGCGCAGCTCTATGAGGTGCGGTCGGCGCTGGAGGGTCTCGCCGGCCGCATATTCGTGCGTAACGCCTCGGCGAAGGCCCGTTATGACCTCGCGAAGGCGATGCGGGACATCGAGCGAGCCGCAAGCGCCGGCGTTTCTATCCTGGAACCGAAGGACCACTTCTATGACATTCTGTTCGCCGGCGGCGGTAACGACGCGCTGCGGCTGATTGCGGGCAGCCTGCACGCCCGCATAAGCGTGCTGCGATCGCTGTCCCTGTCCTTGCCGGGCCGCACGGCGCAGAGCCTCACGGAGCTGCACGCCATCCTGACGGCGGTGGAGGCGAACGACGCCGACGGAGCCGCTGAGGCATGCTCGCGGCACGTCGAGGCGGCAGGCCGTGCCGCGATCGAGGCGCTCACTAAGGGCCAGCCCGTCGAGGTCGGGTAAGGCCCGCCGTTACTCCGGTGCCGGCTGAGGCGCCGGAGCCTGAGCCCGCGCGGCCAGCTCCGCAGCGAGCAGCGGTGCCGAGGTCGTTACCGCGTGCACGCCCAGGACAGCGGCGATCTCCATGACCTCGGTGATCTCTTCGGGGGTAGCTCCGTAACCGAGCGCGTTCGCGACGTGGATTTTCAGCCCGGTGCGGTACAGGTGTGTCGCCGCGACATCGAACGCGATGTAGATGAACTCCTTCACCTTGGGCTCGAGGCTGCCGCCGCGCCACGGCACGCCGGAGAACTCCAGGTACGCGGCCAGCAGTTCGGGAGCGAACTGCAGGGTTTCGTCCCAGCTCGAGTGCCAGTATCCCCGGACCCGGGTGAACTCCTCTTTGATCTCCCGCTGCCGCGCGTCCAGTTCCGGTGCCGGCGGACGCCCCATCTCGCTCAGCACTTCCGCCAGGACCGGCATGCCGACGTTCATCGCGTGGATGCCGAGCGTGGCGGTGAGCTCAAGCACCTCCATGATCTCGGCGCCCGTCGCGCCGTGATCCAGCGCCGCCTTGATGTGCTGGCGTACGCCGGGGAGATACATGTGGGTCGCGTTGGCATCGATAGCGATGTAGATGAACTCCTTCACCTTGGGCGGCAGCGGTCCGTGGCGCCACGGCACAGCGGAGAACCGCAGGTAGGCCTCGAGGAAATCCGGGTCCAGCCGCACGACGGCTTCCCATGCCTCGCTCCAGGTGCCGCGCACCTCGATGAACCGCGCCTTGACTTCCTCCTGCCGCGGCGTCAGCGCGGCCGGTACCGCGTCCACGGACACCGGTCAGTCGCCTGGCGACCGCAGATAGTCCGCCTGGGCGACTTCTCCCGCCCACATGGTCGTGCCGAGCGAGACCGCCAGGTGCGCCAGGAACGTCTCGCCCGAGGCGCCGTGCCAGTGCCGTTCTCCCGGCGGCACCCAGACGACATCGCCTGGCCGGATCCGTCGCGGCGGCTCCCCGGCGGTGCAGATCAGGCCGCCCCCGGCCAGCACGTGCAGTAGCTGCCCGCGCTCATGCTGGTGCCAGAATGTCCGCGCCCCCGGCTGGAAGAACACGGTGTTGACGACGATGTCATCGGAGGCCGGCACCACCGGGTCGGCCCAGACGGTGCCGGTAAAGGTGTCTCCCCGCTGGCTAGTCGGGGCGCCGTTCGAGCGTCCAGGGACAATTATCATGACTGACCGTTTTCTTCTGACTGGATCCTGACGCCGCCAGAGACATCGCCGATGGCATCCACCACCCTATTGCTTATCTGGTCCGCGTAACCGAGCGATTTCGCCAGCCCGAACGACGCCAGCGGACCGCTGGCATTGAGGCCGGCCACACCGAGATCGGCGATGAGCTCCGTGTAAAGCATCACGTCCTTCATCATCAGCGTGTTGGTGAGCCCGCCCTTGAGGTAGTCGCCGCGGATAATCTTGGTGAACCGGTTCATGGAAGCGAAATTGACTCCGCTGCTGGAGTTGATGATGTTCAGCAGCGTCTCCATGTCCAGGCCCGCCTTCTTGCCTGCCACCATTGCCTCCGCGGTCGCCGCCAGGCATACCGCGTTGAGGAAGTTATTCAGCAGCTTTGCCGTGTGCCCCGAGCCCGGCGCGCCGCAGTAGAAGATCTTGGCCGCGATGCAGTCCAGTACCGGGCGTATTCGCTCGAGCATTGCCTGGTCGCCGCCTACCATCACGGTGAGCGTGCCCGCCTCTGCCGCGGCGGCACCGCCGGACACCCCCGCGTCCAGGAAGCTGACGCCCTTGGCGGCGAACTGCTTGTGCAGCTCGCGCGTTGACGCGGGCGCCGCGGTGCTCAGGTCGGCTATCACCTGACCTTCGCGCGATACCGCAAGGAGTCCGCCGTCGCCGTGCACCACGGACTCGACGACCTTGCTGTCCGGCAGCGAGAGCAGCACGACGTCCGCCGCCGCTGCCACCTCCGCGATAGACCCCGCGACTCTGGCCCTGGCCTTGTCCGCCAGCCCGGGGACTACGTCGTACCCGACGACCGAGCGGCCCTGCTCCGCGAGCCGGACCGCCATCCGCCCGCCCATGTTTCCGAGCCCGATGAAGCCAACCTCTTCCGGCATTAAGCCTGCCTCCCGATAACAGCCATCTTCGCGCCAGCTGGCCCTGGCACCTGGGGGTAGCGATCGAGGGTGGACGGATCATGCCCGCTCACCACCTGCGCCGCCCGCCCGTCCGACAGCATCGCCTTGAGCTCAGCGAACGCCGCGTACATGTCGACGAGGCTGGCGACGGACGAGAAGGGCATGTCGCGCTGCATCTCCTCGTAGTAATGCACGGCGTCGGAGGCGAGCACAACCGGCCCCGCGGCCGTCTGCACCACGACCACGGACTGTCCCGGGGTGTGACCGCCGACCCGGAGCACCTGGATCCCCGGCGCCACCTCATACTGGTCCTCGAACAGGACCGCCCGTCCTTCGCCGATCACGTCGGCCAGCGCCTGAAGCTCCGATTCCTCAACGGCGTGCCGGAAAAGAGCGTGGCGCGCATGCGGGCCGGCCCAGAATTCGGCTTCCGCGCGGGCCACCACCACCGGAGACTCATTGAAGTGACTCAGGTTTCCGATGTGATCGTAGTGCGCGTGAGTGATGATCACCTGCGGCGCGTCGGCGCGCTCGATACCCAGCTCAGCCAGGGCTTCCCGCGGATCGATCAGCATCGTCCGGCCGCGGGCCCGGCCGGCGTCACGGCTGAACCCGGTGTCGACGACAACGGGGCCGGCGTCGCCCCGGATCACCCAGAAGAAATAGTCCATCTCCATGGGGCCGTCGGGCTCGCCGTAGGCGTGATAGTTGAGGAATACGTCGCTGCGGGTCGTCGTCCTGGCGCCGTACCGGACGATCAGCACCTCATGCTGGCTCCCGGTCATGGTCCGACTATATGACCGTCCGACGAGGCCTTCAACCGGGTTCGGGTGGCCCCCGGCAATACTCGCCGCCGGGGGCCACGCCGTCATGCCCTGGGTCCGCCAGGCTCCGAGGGCACGATACTCGACTCTACTGCTAACTATCGTTCCTGAAATTGACATACGAGTCTCCCCGTTGAATAGTGCTGCCATGAGGCTCACCACCATCGCCACGGAGAACGGCACGTCGGCGGCGCGAATCACCGACGGGACGGTCGTCGCCCTGCCGTACCCGAACGTCGTCGCCCTGCTGGGCGACCCGCAGTGGCGCACCGCCGCGAGCTCAACAGGGACCGACCACGGGGATGCCAGCGCGCTGGAGTACAACCTGCCCGCCGTCCGCCCGGGCAAGACGATGTGCTGCGGGCTCAACTACCGAAGCCACGTGCTGGAGTCCAGGACCCGGCGGGAACTGCCGCAGTACCCGACCCTGTTCGCGAAGTTCCCCGACACGCTGACCGGCGCGCTGAGCCCCATCTGCCTGCCGCATGCCTCCGCGATGGTGGACTGGGAAGCCGAACTGGGAGTTGTCATCGGCACGGCCGCCCGGCGCGTGTCAGCAGGCCAGGCGCTTGACCACGTGGCCGGCCTGACAGCCGTCAACGACGTGTCCATGCGCGACTGGCAGCGCCGGTCGAGCGAGTGGCTGCAGGGCAAGAACTTCGAGGCATCGACACCCGTGGGCCCGGCGCTCGTCACGCTGGACGAGTTCGACGACCCGCTCGACCTGGCGATCTCCTGCGACGTCGACGGCCAGACGATGCAGCAGGCGAGGACGTCCGAGCTCTTGTTCAGCATCGCGGACCTGGTGTCCTACGCCTCGACGTTCACCACGCTGCGGCCGGGCGATCTCATCGTGACCGGAACGATGAGCGGGGTGGCGAGCGCCAGGGAGGATCAGCCGTTCCTGAAAGACGGCCAGGTCGTCACGGTGACGATCGAGGGCATCGGGTCGTGCCGGAATGAGTTCTACGCCGAGGCATAGCCACCGGGGCGGTATTGGCGCATCTGAAGCGCTCGGCACAATGACACAATGATGGGGTACCCCGGACGCAGGAGGCCCTGAATCGTGACCGAGCGCTTCTACACGACGAGTACCGCGTTCCTCGAAGCGCTCGCCGAGGCCGGCGTGCAGTACATCTTCGCGAACCTCGGCAGCGACCATCCCGGCCTGATCGAGGCGCTCGCCCAGGCGAGGGCCGACGGCAGCGACAAGGACCTCCCGCGGCTTATCGTCTGCCCGCACGAAATGGTCGCGCTCAGCGCCGCGCACGCCGCCGCGCTGGTCAGCCGCTCGCCGCAGGCGGTCATCGTGCACGTCGACGCCGGCACCCAGAACATGGGCGGCGCGATCAGCAACGCCCTGCGCGGCCGCGCGCCGGTCCTGGTCTTCGCCGGCGCCGCCCCGTACACGATGGAGAACGAGCTGCCCGGCGGGCGCAACGAGTTCATCCACTGGATCCAGGACGTGCCCGACCAGCGCGGCATCATGCGCGGCTACGTGAAGTACGACAACGAGGTCCGCTACGGCAGCAACATCAAGCAGCTGGTGCACCGCGCGCTGCAGATCGCCGCCAGCGAGCCGGCCGGCCCGGTCTACCTGGTCGGCCCGCGCGAAGTCATGGAACAGCCGCTCCAGCCCTACACCGTCAATCCGGCCGACTACCGGCCGGTCGAGCCGGCGGCGCTGACCGCTGAGGTGGCGGACGAGATCGCCAGGGCGCTCGCGACCGCCCGCAACCCGCTGATCATCACCGGCCACCTGGGCCGCGACCCTGAGGCGGTGCCGACGCTCGTCGAGCTCGCCGACCTGCTCGCGATCCCGGTCATCGAGTCGGGCCCGTTCAAGATGAACTTCCCCGCCGACCACCCGATGCACCGCGGCTGGCAGTTCACCACGTCCGCGCAGAACCCGCTGCTCGCCGAGGCCGACGTGGTCCTCGTCCTCGACTGCGACATCCCGTACATCCCCGGCAACAACCGCCCGGCGCCGGACGCGGCGATCTACGTGGTCGACGTCGACCCGCTCAAGTACGGCATGTCGCTGTGGCACGTCCCCGCCAGGCGCTCTGCCGCCGCGAACTCGAAGGTGGCGCTGGAACAGATTGCGGCGGCCGTTCGGGCGAACGGTTTCGATTCTGATCTCGTAGAGTCGCGCCGCGCGGCGGTCACGGCCGCGCACGACGCGCAGCGCGCCGCCCTGGACGCCCTCGAGCACCCGGAGGACGGGGCGATCACGCCGCGGTACCTGACCGCGTGCGTGCGCGAGCTGCTGGCGGACGAGGACGCGCTGGTGCTCACCGAGGCGGTCACGAACTTCCAGGTCGTCGCCGAGCACCTGCGGGTCAACAAGCCGGGCTCCCTGCTAGGGTCGGGCGGCGCTTCCCTGGGATGGTCGGGTGGCGGCGCCGTCGGTGCCAAGCTCTTTTCTCCGGAACGTACGGTTGTTTCACTCGTCGGCGACGGCACTTTCCTGTTCAGCGTGCCGTCCTCGGCGCAGTGGCTGGCGCGCAGGTACGGCACGCCGACGCTGACGGTGATCTACGACAACCGCGGCTGGCGGGCGCCGAAGCAG
The DNA here is from genome assembly GCF_049794275.1 of Trebonia sp. NCBI lineage: Bacteria > Bacillati > Actinomycetota > Actinomycetes > Streptosporangiales > Treboniaceae > Trebonia > Trebonia sp. The sequence goes on along the minus strand of NZ_JBARCR010000760.1, from coordinate 164 downwards.
TCCACGCTGGGCGTGCACCCGTCAGGGGCGGCCGCCGCGGCCGACGACTTCAACGTCTCCTTCGAGCCGGAAGCCGACCTCCCCGGCATCGCCGCCGCCGCGGGCGGCGCCTTCGCCGCGACAGTCGACGACCCCGCCGAACTGCCGTCGGTGCTCAAGGACGC
>NZ_JBARCR010000759.1:0-4614 GCF_049794275.1 Trebonia sp. | reverse complement strand
GCGGCCTCGCGGGCCTGGTCGAGCGCGGGCTCGATGCCGTCGTTGACGAAGTGGAAGGTGGTCCCGCCCGGCCGCTCCCAGGGGTCACGCTTCTCGTGCGTCACGACGAAGACCGGCGTGTGGAACGGCGCCTCCTCCGGCCATGCCTGCTCGCCGAGGTCGAACATACGCTTGCCCATCACGCTCGCGCCGGTGCGCTCGAACGTCTCCCGCGCGATGTCGTTGTCGCGTCCCTCCTCACCGCCCTCGCCGAGCTTCAGGTTCTCCCGGAAGAACCGCTGCGGGAAGATCCACTGCTGCAGTTCCATCCACTGCGCCATCCAGCGCTGCACGTCGGCGTCGTCCATGCGCTCCTCGGGCGCGATGAACCCGTCCAGCGACATCGTCACGCTGAAGAACACCTTTCCGGCCATCAGTCCTCAACTCCCGTCCGAACGATCTCGGTGAGGTAGGCGGCTAGGTTGCTCAGGGTCTGCTGGCCGCCCTCGATCGCGTGGTACTTCTCGACCACCTCGTCGCGCAGCTCCTTGGTGGGGAACACCGTGCGCATCTCGATCCGGGTCGCCACGCCGTCGGGCGCGAACGTGAGCACCGACTCGAAGGCGTTCGGATCGCCGCGGGACTCACCGTGCAGCAGCGCGATCCGCTCCGGCGGGGCGATCTCGGTCCAGGAGATCCACTCCTGGTAGTCCGTCCCGTCCGGTCCGTGCATCACGAAGTCCCACTCCCCGCCGACGCGGAACTCGAACGCCCGCGTGGTGGTGGTGAACCCCTCCGGTCCCCACCACCGCGACAGGTGCCGCACCTCGGTGAACGCCTCGAACACCAGCTCCCGTGGGGCACTGATGACCCGGGAGATCACGATCTCGCGGTCGGTCGTCGCGGACTGCGTCGGCGCGTCCCGTCCCGTCGCTGCCATCGGTCACTCCTCCTGCCTTGCCTGCTCGAGGTCCTGCACGTACGCGTCCAGCCGGTCGAAGCTCTCGTTCCAGAACCGCTCGAACCCGCCGGTCCACTCGTGGACCGGTCGCAGATCGCGGGCGTCAAGGCCGTACAGGCGCTGCTTGCCTGCCTTGCGGTCCCGCACCAGCCCGACCTCCCGGAGCACCCGCAGGTGTTTGGACGCCCCCGGCTGGGTCATCCCCAGCTCCTGGGCCAACTCGGTCACCGGCCGCTCACCCGCACGCAGTAGTACCAGGATCTCCCGGCGCTGCGGCTCGGCGATCGCGTTGAAGACGTCCGACGTCGTCGCTGCACGTGCCATGGACGCCATCATATGCCGATATCGGCATGCGTCAAGCTGGAGGAATCAGGCGGGTCTTGTCAGGTGACGATCGTGACCCTTGTCAGCGGCTGCGGAAACGTATCCCGGAGACGGCGCGGGCGACGGCGGCGGGCAGGCTGGGCGCCTCGAAGTGAAGGAACGTACACTGCCGCCGCGACATCGAGCGTCTGCGCGCCCTGGGCTACCCCGTGCATAGCGTCCGAGGCGTGGCAGGCGGCTACCGGCTCGCCGCGGGCGCGGCACTGCCGCCCTTCTGCTCGATGACGAGGAAGCGACCGCCGTAGTGATCGCCCTGCGCACACCCGCCATTGGCGGGATCACCGGGATCGCCGGGACTGCGGTCGGTGCCTTGGCGAACCTGGAACCCTGGTGTGCCGACTGCTCGAAGCGCACAGCGCTCATGGTCCTGCCGCGGCATCGCCGTCGGCTTGTCCTTCTCCCGCAGTCGTTAGCGGCCCGCGCACCCCGTATAGGAGACCTTCCCAAGGTCCGCGAATCCCTGCAGCCGCGCGGTGCCCTGCCGCGTGTTCCCCCGGTAGCTGACGCTGAACTGCACTGGCAGCGGCTTCGGGCAGGACACGAGCACCTGGAAGGTGACGCTGAACCAGGCGGTGCCGCCCGGCGGCACGACATCGTCGCCCTGCAGCGCGTCGCCTAGCCTCGTGGCTCCCGGTGGCATGCCTGGTGCCCCTGACTGGCCCGCGACCCTAAGGATCGTGACCGTGCCATCGCCTCCGGCTATCAGCCAGGACGGCGAGATGGCATCGCAGGGAGCCCAGTGCTGCGAGAGCGCGCGCAGCCCGCCCATCGGGAGGATGGGCTTGACCTGCCCGAGAGTCACCGTCGTGCCGGAGAGGTTGATCACCTCAACCCCGAGCTGGAGCTCGTGGCCATGCTGCACCGAGCACGCTCCCGCGGTCTGGTCGATCACGGTCCCGGCGAACCCTGCGATGCCCTGGGCGGGGGCGTAAGCTCCGAAGCCCCCGGCCTGGGCCGGCGAGGGAGAGGCAGGCACGGCCGATGGAGCGGCATTACCGGCTGTCATCCCCGGCGGCCGGCCGTCTCGCGCAAGCCGGCCGTAGCCGAGCGCGTACCCAGCGAACAGCCCGACGATCAGCCCAGCAGCGCCAAGAACCGCCGCGCCGCGCGACGGCCGCCAGTGGCGGGCGGGAAGCCACCGGGGGCGCCGGACCCATCCAGGGACCCGCAGCGGCCCGCCGTCGTGCTCTGCGATGTCGTCCTCGCCAGCCCCGTCCATTCCCACGCCACCACGGTAACGTTCTCAACAGCACGCCAACAGCCGCCGGTCGTGGCTGGGCGTTCTTTGGTCGGGCTCAGGCTGCGACGCAGTACACGGTGGACGGGTCATGCCGGTCAGCGTTAGCTTGATTTCGCACCTTCCGCCTAGCGCGGTTCCGCTTGTCGGTGACGTCCGTTTTTGCAGGTCCGCATAGCCTTTCATCCCGCGCGACCCGCCCGATGCCGCCGGACTGGTCGCGAGGCGATCGGCCCGGAGCAGTGCGTCCTCACCACCGGGGCGTACGCGCTCGACGACATCGCGATGCACCTGGGCGTCCTCGACATCGAGTTCACCGTGCTGGAACCTGCCGAGCTGCGCAGTCGCGTCGAAGCCATCGCGGACAGGTTCCACCGCGCGGTCCAAAGGGAAGCAGAGACCACCGTGCCCAGCGAGCGCCGAGGCGTCCGACCGGCTCTCGGAAAGGGCAGCGAGGACCCGTCCTGACATCAGGCTGCTGGTGGTTGCTAGGGACTGGGAACTAGGGAGTTTCTCTAGGGAGTTTGCTCGCGGCTAGAGCGAGGCTGGTCTTATCAGCACCGGACAAGCGCAGAACACGGAGACCCGCAATGAGCACCCAGTTCGACACCCAGCACACCCACACCGATGACACCCATGCCTACGGCCAGCCCACCGCCGGCCGCCGCGCCCCTCGCCATGGCGGCAACGGCCCCTCGGGGTACCGGATCGCGGCCATCGTCATCGGCACCGTCATCGCCGCCGCCCTGATCGTGCTGGCCGCGGTCGGCCTGACCCACATCACCAGTACCAGCACCCCAGCGCCCGCCGCCTCCACCTCGGTCCCGGCCGCGAACCCGGCCCAGCCCACCAGCCCGGCCCAGAATGTCAACCCGGCGCAGCCGACGACCCCGGCTGTTACCCCGTCAGCGTCGGTGAAGAAGCTGCAGCAGGAGCTCGGCCAGCTGAACTACTACGAGGGCCCGGTCGACGGCCTGATGGGCCCGCAGACCGTCGCCGCGATCAGGGACCTGCAGCGCCAGGCCGGCCTGCCCCAGACCGGCACCATGAACGCCGCCACGCAAAAGGCCCTGGACAACTACCTGGCCCACGGCAACAACCAGATGGGCGGTAACTCCTGACCCCCGCAACCTCAAACAGCACCAGCACCGCAAGGCCGGGACACAATCCCGGCCTTGCGGTCATTGTGCGCGGTGCTCCACGTCACACCCCGTCAGCTGCTACCCGATCACCCGCCGGATCATCTGGCCACCGCCGCTGGGACAGCGCTGGCCCCGCCAGGTTACGAGGCACTGTCGGCCTGGGGTGTTCCTGCGCCTCAGGCGCCGCTGCCGATGAGGTGGCCCACCAGATAGGTGACGGCGATCGCCAGGGCGCCGAAGGCGAGCTGGCGCAAGCCCGACCACAGCACTGGCCGACCGGTCAGCCGGCCGACCGCCATGCCGCCGACGGTCAGCGCGACCGCGGTCAGCGCGAGTGTCAGTGCCAGCGACGATGCGCCGAAGAGATAGGGAAGGAGCGGGACCACCGCTCCGGCTGAGAACGCAAACAGCGATGAGACGCCAGCCAACAGCGGTGACGGCAGCTCCTGGGGATTCACGCCGAGTTCCTGGCGGCTGTGAATCTGGAGTGCAGTGTCGGGGTCGCGGGATACCGCGGCGGCCATCCGCGCGGCGGTCTGCGGGTCGGCGCCGTAGTCGCGGAAGTAGCCGGCCAGTTCCTCCTCCTCGGCGGCGGGGAACCGGGTGAGCATCTGCTGCTCCAACGACACCTCGGCACCGACCAGCTCGTTCTGGTTCGTCACTGAGATGAACTCGCCCGTCCCCATCGAGAAGGCGCCCGCGACCAGCGACGCGACGCCGGTCAGGACCACCGTGTGCGCTGACACGCCCCCGCCGCCGAGCCCGGAAATCAGCGACGCGTTCGTGACGAGTCCGTCGACCGCGCCGAATACGGTGGGGCGCAGCCAGCCGCCAGAAACGTCGCGATGCCGGTGCGACCAGCCGGCCCCCAGCGCGGCCTTGCCAGCCGGCCCGTGGGGCTGCTGCTTCTC
>NZ_JBARCR010000758.1:0-2865 GCF_049794275.1 Trebonia sp. | reverse complement strand
GCCACTCGCACGCGACGCGATCGGAGCAGAATACGTCCGTGCGCGGATACGTGGGGGTGACGGACGGCGACTGGTATCGCTTCCTGGCGGACCGTCCTGACGTCTCCGCGGCCGAGGTTAACTTCTGGCGCCCGGGAGGTGGCCGCGGATTCCACGCGCTGGCGGAGGGTGAGCCATTTTTCTTCAAGACGCACGCACCGCACAACCGGGTCGTGGGCGGCGGCTTCTACAGTGGCTTCGCCGCACTGCGCATGTCCGAGGCATGGCAGATGTTCGGGCTCGCGAATGGGGTCGCCAGCCTCAATGAGATGCGAACGCGCATCGCCCGCTACCGGCGAGAGCCCATAGCACCGAGCGAAGATCCGGAAATCGGCTGCGTCTTCGTCCGGGACGTGACCTTCTTCCCTGACGGCATGGCGTACGATCCCCCGCCGGGGTTCGCCCTGAATATCGTGCAGGGTAAGAGCTACGACATGGCCGACGTCCGGGTCTCACGGTATTTCGGCGATCTCCTGCAACTTGTCCTCGGCAAGGCGATCGAGATCGACTTCAGCCAGCCCTGGCATAAGGCGGGACCGGTGTTCGGCGATCCGCGGCTCGCGCCGTACCGACTCGGGCAGCAGTCCTTCCAGGCTGTGGTGCTTGAGGCGTATCACGGGCACTGTGCGATTACCCAGACCAAGATCCGTCCCGTGCTGCAGGCGGCGCACATCCGGCCAGTCACGGAGGGTGGTGAGCACCGCATCGACAACGGACTGCTGCTGCGCAGCGACGTCCACACGATGTTCGACCGCGGCTACCTCGCGATCGATGACAATTACCGCCTGCTGGTCAGCCCGCGCCTACGCGGCGAATTCGGCAACGGCGAGCGGTTCTACGCCAAAGCCGGCGAGGTCATCGAGCTACCAGACCGAAAGATCGATCGGCCCCAACGCGAATTCCTGCAATGGCACATCGACACGGTTTTCAAAGCGTCATGACCGCCTTGGTGCGTGTGCCGTCGTAGATAAAGGAGGCGGGTCTGGATTGGCGGTGTGGCCCACAGGCGCGAACCTATTGGCGCTGTGGGCCACACCGCCAGTCGTCAGCGCGGGGACACCAGCATCGCGTTCGTGGCGCGCTCCTCGCTGGCCTCAGGTCAGGGCAGCCTCGTCGTATCCGGCCTGAGCGGACACCGCGTCGAAGAGCCGGTGGGCCTCTGTCCATTCCTGGGTCTGGGTGAAGACTTCCCTGGTGTAGGGCAGGAAGACGATGCGCTCGCCGGTCCCGAACGCCCGCACGTCGACCTGCTCCCGGTATTTCTCCGGGACGGTCCGCAGGTGGTAGTGCTTGTAGAGTTCCGGGTGAAGATCGATCTCCATCTGCGCCCGCTTCAGGGCCGCCAGGTACTTCTCCACGTCGGCCTTGGTCGCCTCGCGGCCGGTCACTAGGAACCCGATCATGAACGTCGAGTCCACGACCGTGCGGAAGCCGAAGGCCTGGGCGATGTAGAGCGGCACTCCCCACGTCACGGCCGCCGGGACCTGCCGCTCGAGCAGGGCGTCCAGGCGCTCGTTAGGCGGCCCCTGGAAGGTGAGCGTCAGCTCGTCGGGGGTGAGCACGGGCTCGAGGGCCTGCAGCGCGGCGAAGTGGCTCCCGGAGTGGTAGCCCACTCCGATCGGCACCCCGGCCAGGTCCTCGGGGCGGCGGACCGGCGACTCGGGCGGCACCACGATGGCGCAGGGCGCCACCGAGTAGGCCGTGGTCACCAGCTGGCCGCTCCCCTCGCGCGCGGCGGCGTTCGTGGCCCAGTGGCAGGCGCAGCTCACATCGGCACCGCTGCGCCCGGCGCCGAACGTCTCGAACGCGCCGGTCTTGATCTCCCCGGCCTCGTCGCGCCGTACGGAGATCAATCCGTAGTCACCGGTGATTATGAAGCTGTAGTCCAGCCCCTCGGCCGTGAAGAAGCCCTTCTCCTCTGCGACCCATTCCTGCAACCGACCGTGCGGCATGATCTTCAGTGCCATCCGGGGCCTCCCTAAGCGCCTGATGAGGCCAAATTATCTCGTAATCCGAGGCAATGGTCAAAGGTGACGGCTCATGGTCAGCGGGTGACGGTGCCGCCGAGGAATGATTCGACGAAGGCCGGGGTGCCGGCCAGTTCGGCCGGGGTGCCTTCCATGCGGACCTCGCCGCCGGCGAGGACGTACGTGTGGTCGGAGATGGCCAGCACCGCGCGGGCGCGCTGCTCGACGATCAGGACTGCGGCGCCGCCCTGGGCGAGGCTGCGGACGTGGTCCTCGAGCAGGGAGCGGGCGATGGCCGGCGCGAGGTTGGCGGTCGGCTCGTCCAGCAGGAACACCGACGGCTCGAGCATCAGCACGCGGCCCATGGCCAGCATCTTCCGCTCGCCGCCGCTGAGCTTGCCGGCCGGCCTGGCCAGCATCGTGGCCAGCCGCGGGAAGACCGTGACCACGTGGTCGATCCTGGGCTTGACCTCCTTCGGGCGCAGCAGGTAGCCGCCCATCTCGAGGTTCTCCCGCACGGTGAGCGGGGCGAACACGTCGTCGACCTGCGGCACGTAGCCGACGCCTGCCCGCGCGACCTCCTCCGGCGGCCGGTTCGTCACGTCCCGGTCCCCGACCGTGACCGCGCCGGCGCTGACCCGCACAACGCCGACCAGGCTCTTGAGCAGGGTGCTCTTGCCCGAACCGTTGGCGCCGACGAGGGACACGATCTGACCGGGCTCGACGCGCACGGTGATGCCGCGGATCACCGGGTCGCCGCCGTAGCCGGCGGTCACTCCGGTCGCGGTGAGGCCAGCGCCGCGAGACACGTCGTCAGCCGACCCCGTGTGGTGCTCAGCCGACAAGGTATGCCTCCACG
>NZ_JBARCR010000757.1:0-5230 GCF_049794275.1 Trebonia sp. | reverse complement strand
GCCCAGCAGGAAGTCCGCGGCGCAGTTCCGGTCGGCCAGCCGCGACGCCAGCGCGAACAGCGGCGCGGCGCCGGATCCCACCCCCAGCAGCAGGCAGGACGCGGACTCGCGCGGCACGGGGAAGGGGCGGCCAAGCGGTCCCACCACGTCAAGCACGTCCCGCGCCCGGCAGTCCGCGAGCCACTGCGCGCCAGGCTCGCGCGCCAGGAACACGAACTCGACCGTGCCGCCGTGGTCCGGCCGCACGTCGTGCACGGAGAACGTCCGCCGCGCCAGCATGGACGACGAGGGGCCGCCCACCGCCACCGCGATGAACTGGCCAGGGCGGAACCTGGTCGCGATCGCCGGGGCGACCACCGTCATGGCCACGTACGCGTCAACCCGGCGCACCGTGAGCACCGTCCCGCGCACCTGAACCGGCGCCACCCCGCTGCCCTCCTGATCGCCTCGCGCCATCCCGCAACCCGCCGACGACGCTTAGCCGCGCAGCGCGGCGGCGTGCTCCTGCAGCGAGCGCACGCCCACCTCGCCGCGGATCGTCGCCTCGATGCCCTGCACCGCCGCGGCCAGCCCGGCCACGGTCGTCACGCACGGCACGCCACGGCGGACCGCCGCGGTCCGGATCTCATAGCCGTCGAGCCGCACCGCCGCCGACGCCGCGGAGACGCTCCCGAAGGGCGTGTTCACAATCAGGTCTACCTCACCGTCCAGGATGCGCGTGACAACGGTCGGCTCTCCGTCCGGCCCGGCGCCGTCGCTGTGCTTTCGCACGATCTTGGCACGAACGCCGTTCCTGCGCAGTACCTCGGCAGTTCCGTATGTGGCCCAGATCTCGAACCCGAGGTCGGCGAGCCGCTTGACCGGGAACACCATGGCCCGCTTGTCCCTGTTCGCGATCGACACGAAGACCCGCCCGGTGACCGGCAGCGACCCGTACACGGCCTCCTGCGACTTGGCGTACGCGGTGCCGAACATCTCGTCGATGCCCATTACCTCGCCCGTCGACCGCATCTCCGGCCCGAGCACGGTGTCCACCCCGGCGCCCGTCGCGTCCCTGAACCGCCCGAACGGCAGCACCGCCTCCTTGACGGCCACCGGCGAGTCAAGCGGCAGGGTGCCGCCGTCGCCGTCGGCCGGCAGCACGCCAGACGAGCGCAGCGAGCCGATCGACGAGCCGAGCATCACCAGCGCGGCCGCCTTGGCGAGCGGCACGGCGGTCGCCTTGGACACGAACGGCACGGTCCGCGACGCGCGGGGGTTCGCCTCGAGCACGTACAGCACCCCGGCCGCGAGCGCGTACTGCACGTTGAGCAGCCCGCGCACCCCGACGCCGCGGGCGATCTTGTGCGTCGCCTCCCTGACCGCCGCGATGTCCCCGCGCCCCAGGGTGATCGGCGGCAGCGCGCACGCCGAGTCGCCGGAGTGGATCCCGGCCTCCTCGATGTGCTCCATCACGCCGCCCAGGTACAGCTCCGACCCGTCGTAGAGGGCGTCGACGTCGATCTCGATCGCGTCGTCGAGGAACCGGTCGATCAGCACCGGATGGTCGGGCGAGGCGGTCGTGGCGCGGTCCACGTAGCCCCGCAGCGTCTCCTCGTCGTAGACGATCTCCATGCCGCGCCCGCCGAGCACGTACGACGGCCGCACCAGCACCGGGTAGCCGATCTCGGCCGCCGCCACCGCCGCCTCCCCCGCGGACAGCGCGACCTCGCCGCGCGGCGCGGTCAGGCCCGCGGCGGCGAGCACCGACGCGAACGCGCCGCGGTCCTCGGCGAGGTGGATCGCGTCCGGCGACGTGCCGACGACCGGCACCCCGGCCGCTTCGAGACCGCGCGCAAGCCCCAGCGGCGTCTGCCCGCCGAGCTGCACGATCACGCCCGCGACCGGTCCCGCCGCCTGCTCGGCGTGCACCACTTCGAGCACGTCTTCCAGGGTCAGCGGCTCGAAGTACAGCCGGGAGGAGGTGTCGTAGTCGGTCGAGACGGTCTCCGGGTTGCAGTTGACCATCACGGTCTCGTAGCCCGCGTCGCGCAGCGCGAACGAGGCGTGCACGCAGGCGTAGTCGAACTCGATGCCCTGCCCGATCCTGTTGGGGCCGCTGCCGAGGATGATCACCTTCGGCCGGTCCCCCGGCGGCACCTCGTCGCCCTCGTCGTACGTCGAGTACAAGTACGGGGTGCGGGCCGCGAACTCGGCGGCGCAGGTGTCGACCGCGTGGTAGACCGGCCGCACGCCGAGCGCGTGCCGCAGGGCGCGCACCTGGTCCGCCCCGATGCCGCGGAGCTCCGCGAGCTGCGGGTCGGAGAACCCGTGCGATTTCGCCAGCCGGAACAGGCTGGTGTCGAGTTCAGAGGCGGCCGCTACCGTTCGGGATATCTCGTGGATTTGAACAACCTGGTCCACGAACCACGGATCGATGCCGGTGACCTCCGCCACCGCCTGCGGGGAGGCGCCGGCCCGCAGCGCTTGCAGCATGGTGTCGAGCCGGCCGTCGTGCGGGGTGCGGCAGCGGTCGAGCAGCAGGTCGGCGTCGGTTTCTGTGTTGCTGAATCGGAACGGGCCCGTCGCGGCTTCCAGGCTTCGCTGGGCCTTCTGCAGGGCCTCGCCGAACGAGCGGCCGATCGCCATCGCCTCGCCGACCGACTTCATGTGCGTGGTGAGCGTGGTGTCGGCGCCGGGGAACTTCTCGAAAGCGAACCGCGGGATCTTCACGACCACGTAGTCGAGGGCAGGCTCGAAGGACGCCGGCGTCTGGCCGGTGATGTCGTTCGGGATCTCGTCGAGGGTGTAGCCGATCGCGAGCCTGGTGGCGATCTTGGCGATCGGGAAGCCGGTTGCCTTGGAGGCGAGCGCCGAGCTCCGGCTCACGCGCGGGTTCATCTCGATGACGACCATCCGGCCGGTCTTCGGATCGACGGCGAACTGGATGTTGCAGCCGCCGGTGTCCACGCCGACCGCGCGGATGATCTGGATCGCGACGTCGCGCATGTGCTGGTACTCGCGGTCGGTGAGCGTCATCGCGGGGGCGACCGTCACTGAGTCGCCGGTGTGCACGCCCATCGGGTCGACGTTCTCGATCGAGCAGACGATCACGACGTTGTCGTTGCGGTCGCGCATCAGCTCGAGCTCGAACTCCTTCCAGCCGATGATCGACTCCTCGAGGAGGACCTCGGTCGTGGGGCTGGCGTCCAGGCCCGCGCCGGCGATCCTTCTCAGGCCGTCCTCGTTGTACGCGATGCCGGAGCCGGCCCCGCCGAGGGTGAAGCTCGGCCGGACGACCACGGGCAGGCCGAGGTCCGCTGTGGCGGCGAAGCACTCGTCGAGGGTGCGGCAGATCTGGCTGCGCGGGACCTCGGCGCCAAGGGCGGTGACGATCTCCTTGAAGCGCTCGCGGTCCTCGCAGGCCTCGATCGCGTCGATGTCGGCGCCGATCAGCTCGACGCTGTATTTCTTCAGGACGCCGCTGGCGTGCAGGGCCACGGCCGCGTTCAGGGCGGTCTGGCCGCCGAGCGTGGGCAGCAGCGCGTCCGGGCGCTCCTTCGCGATCACCTTCTCCAGGATGTCGGGGGTGATCGGCTCGACGTAGGTCGCGTCGGCGAACTCGGGGTCGGTCATGATCGTCGCCGGGTTGGAGTTCACCAGGCTGACCCGGATGCCTTCGGCGCGCAGGACGCGGCAGGCCTGGGTGCCCGAGTAGTCGAACTCGCAGCCCTGCCCGATCACGATCGGCCCGGACCCGATGACGAGCACCGACTTCAGGTCCTCACGCCGCGGCATGGGCTGCTCCCCTCGTTCCGGCAGCGCGCGAAGGCGGTCGATGGGCCATTGACCGCCATAGAAGGGGGACGATGGGCCATTCACCGCCATCGCGGGGCTGGGGTGGCGTCATCGGGCGTTGTCCATCAGGGCGGCGAACTGGTCGAAGAGGTCGACCGCGTCGTGCGGGCCGGGGGCAGCCTCGGGGTGGTACTGGACGCTGAAGGCGGGGCGGTCCAGGAGGCGGATGCCCTCGACCACGCCGTCGTTGAGGTTGACGTGGCTGACCACGGCCTCCCCGTACGGCGTGCCGAACGGCTTGCGAGCGCCTGGGGGTACGTGCGCCCAGGCGCTGCCCGCGTCGCGGCTGGTGTCGGCCTCGGGCGCCAGAGCGGCCGCGAAGCCGTGGTTGTGGCTGGTGATGTACACCCGGCCGGTGGCCAGGTCCATGACCGGCTGGTTCACGCCGCGGTGCCCGTAGCGCAGCTTGTACGTGCTGAGCCCGATCGCCCGGCCGAGGATCTGGCTGCCGAAGCAGATGCCGAACACCGGCACGCCGGCCTCGAGCACCCCGCGCATCGCGGCGACCGCGTACCCGGCCGCGGCCGGGTCCCCTGGCCCGTTGCTGAAGAACACCCCGTCGGGGTCGGTGGCCAGGATCTCCCCGGCGGTGACCGTCGCGGGCAGCACGCGGGCCTCCATGCCGCGCATGGCCATGTTCCGCGGGGTGGCGGCCTTGATGCCGAGGTCGACGGCGGCGACCCGGTACCTGGTCGCGGTGCCGTCGGGCGGGCTGACCGTGTAGGGATGCGGCGTGGTCACGGTCCTGGCCAGGTCGGCGCCGGTCATGCCGGGGCTGGCCAGCACCCGGTCGAGCAGCCGCCGCGGGTCATCCTCCACGGTGGAGACGGCGGCGCGCATCGCGCCCCGCTCCCTGATCCGCATGGTCAGCGCCCGGGTGCCCGGCACGGCGATGCCGGGGATGCCCTGGGCCTTGAGCTCGTCGTCCAGGCTGCGACGGGCCCGCCAGCTCGAGGCGAGCCTGGACGGCTCGCGGACCACGTAGCCGCTGACCCAGATCCGGTGCGATTCCGGGTCCTCGTCGTTGACCCCGGTGTTCCCGATGTGCGGCGCGGTCATCGCCACGATCTGCCCGGCGTACGACGGGTCGGTCAGCGTCTCCTGGTAGCCGGTCATCGCGGTGTTGAAGACCATCTCGCCGAACGTCTCGCCGCTCGCGCCGAAGCCCTCGCCGCGCAGCGTCGTGCCGTCCTCGAGCACCAGGATCGCGGGCTGGGCACCGCTCGTCATCGTGTCACCTTCCCGTCCAGCACCGTGGCCGCGCCGCGCAGGAACGTGGCGTGCACCCGCCCGGGCAGCGCCATGCCCGCGAACGGGCTGTTGCGGCTCTTGGAGGCGTGCGCGGCCGGGTCCACGGCCTCGGCGGGCGCGGCCGCGTCGTACAGCGTGAGGC
>NZ_JBARCR010000756.1:0-3257 GCF_049794275.1 Trebonia sp. | reverse complement strand
GGACCGCCCCGAGCGCCCCCGCGGACGCGGCCCGGAACGCGGTCGCGACCTGGGCGAATTCGGGGCGCGGGGCGCGCTCAGGCGCGGGGCGCCGGAGCACCAGCGAGATGAGCCAGTACGCGAACGGGCACAGCAGCAGGTCGTAGACGATCGCGACGGGCAGCACGTGCTTGATCGCGGGGCTCGTCACGTCCGGGTTGCTGAGCATCATGCCCAGCGCCGCCTTGCCTGCCTCGCCCGCCGCGACGCCCAGCGCCATCACGGTCAGCGAGGTGATCATCGTCTGCTCGCCTGTCGCGTAGGTGATCGCGTTCCTCGCCCGGCCGCAGGCGTACCCGACCAGGCAGAACACCAGCGCGTACTCCCCGGCCAGGTGAGCGGCCGGCGGCGCGATGTCGAGGGCCAGGCCGCCGCAGAACCCGGCCAGCATGCCGGTCATCGGGCCGGTGCAGACGGCGATCGCGGCGACGGCCAGCAGCACCAGGTCCGGGGTGGCGCCGCCGGGCAGCGGTGCCCTGTTGACCAGGGCGAGCTGGAGGGTGACCGCGAGCAGGAGGACGACCGGGATGGCCAGCGCCCGCGCGATCCTGCGGAGTGCGGTCATTTGCTGACCACTACGCCGACCACGCCGAGGCCGGTGAAGTCGGCGAACGGCTGGACCAGCGCGGTCTGCGTCAGCGCTCCCGGCTGGCTGGTGACCTGGGTCACCGTGCCGACGGGCACGCCAGGCACGTACGGGCGGCCGCCCACCGAGCCGAACGTCACGACCGTCTGGCCCGGCTGCAGCACGGCGGTCGCGGAGAACAGCGTGAGCTTCAGCTGCTGGACCGCCCCCAGGGTCGAGCCGGTGCCGGTGACCGCGCCGATCTCGTTCGTGCCGTCCATCCGGACGCCGGTCGTGGCCGCGGCGTCCGTGGCGAGCTGTACGGTCGCGGAGCTGCCGGCGGCGGCGGTGACGGTGCCGACCAGGCCGTCGCCGTTCAGCACGGTCTCGTTCGTCGTGATGCCGGCGCGGGTGCCGGCATCGATCGTCACCGTGTCGGAGTAGGCGCCGCCCGCGGCGATCACGGTCGCGGCGACGACGCGGTAGTGACTGGCGTTGGTCAGGTGCAGCAGCTGGCTGAGCTGGGCCTGCTCCTGGGTCGTGACCTGGGCCTGCGCGAGCTGGGCTCTGAGCTGGTCGTTCTGCTTCTGCAGGCTGGCTATTTCCGAGCTGTCCCTGCCGCTCGCGGTGCGGAAGAGGCTTTCAAAGGGGCTGGCGACGGCGCTCGCCGTGCGCTCGACGGGGCCGAACACGTCCGCGCCGACCGCGTGCGCCGGCGAGCTGCCCGCATCCCTGAAGTCGAGGGTTATCAGCGCGATCGCCGCGATCAGCAACACGATGAGAACCGGGCGTGTCCGTCTCCCATCGTGCACCGCGCAACTCCCGTCCCTTGCTTTTGCGGGTTTTCCTACGCTAGCGCCTCTCTGGTAGGAGGACCTGACGCAGGGTGTCAAAGTCCTCCACGCACTTGCCGGTGCCGAGCACCACGGAATCGAGCGGGCTGTCCGCGATGTGCACCGGCATGCCGGTCTCCTCGCGAATCCGCTGGTCCAGGCCCCGCAGCAGGGCGCCGCCGCCGGTCAGCGCGATGCCGCGGTCCATCACGTCGCCCGCCAGCTCCGGCGGGCACTTGTCCAGCGTGGACTTCACCGCGTCGATGATCAGGTTCAGCGGCTCCTCGATGGCCCGTCTGACCTCGGCGGTGGAGATGACCACGGTCTTCGGCAGGCCGCTGACCAGGTCCCTGCCGCGGATCTCGGCGTGCGGCTCGTCGGTGGCCGGGAACGCCGAGCCAAGCGCCACCTTGATCTCCTCGGCGGTCCGCTCGCCGAGCATGAGCGAGTGCTCCTTCTTGCCGAAGGTGATGATCGCTTGGTCCATCTCATCGCCGCCGATCCTGATGGACTGGGAGGTGACGATGCCGCCGAGCGAGATGACCGCGACCTCGGTGGTGCCGCCGCCGATGTCCACCACCATGTTCCCTGTCGGCTCGTTGACCGGCAGGCCGGCGCCGATGGCCGCCGCCATCGGCTCCTCGATGATGTAGACCCGGCGCGCGCCCGCCTGGTGACCCGCCTCCTTCACGGCGCTCTGCTCGACGCCGGTGATGCCGCTCGGCACGGCCACGACGATCCTCGGCTTGGCCATCCGGCTGCGCCGGTGCACCTTCTGGATGAAGTACCGCAGCATCCGCTCGGTGACGTCGAAGTCCGCGATCACGCCGTCCTTGAGCGGCCGCACCGCCACGATGTTGCCAGGGGTGCGGCCGATCATCCGTTTAGCCTCGACCCCGACGGCCACGATCTGCCCGTTGTTGGTGTTGAGCGCCACCACGCTTGGCTCGTTCAGCACGATCCCTCGGCCGCGCACGTACACCAGGGTGTTGGCGGTACCGAGGTCGACGGCCATGTCACGGCCAAGAAACGTCAGCACATTGCTCATCGGGGGCGGGCACCTTCCGATCAAGCCCGAATCTTTGCACGTGCATTTGCGAGCGCACATGCAAAGAACTTTCTGTGGATTATCTGTTAGGCCGCTTATGCCGCCGTTGTCACGGTTTCTTGCGAGCGGTCTAGTACTCTACTTAGTGTTCTGCCTGGGCGGTGGTTAAACGAGTTCAGGGAAGAAGATCTTAATTTCCCGCTCGGCGGCTTCAGGGGAGTCGGAGCCGTGCACGATGTTCTGCCCGACCTCCAGCGCGTAGTCGCCGCGGATCGTGCCTGGCGAGGCCTTCACCGGGTCGGTGGCCCCTGCCACCGCGCGGAACGCCTCGATGGCCCGCTCCCCCTCCGCGACCAGCGCCACCGCGGGGCCGCTCGTGATGAACTCGACGACGTTCCTGAAGAAGGGCTTTTCCGCGTGCTCGGCGTAGTGCGACTCGGCGGTCACGCTGTCGATGGTCCGCAGATCCATCGCGATCACCTTCAGGCCCTTGCGTTCAATTCGGGAAATTACTTCACCGATCAGGTTACGGCGGACCGCGTCAGGCTTCACCAAGATAAGGGTGCGCTCAGGCACAACTGCTCCTTGCCATTTTCTTAACTGTGGTTTTTTACGCAGACATGTATTAGCGCGGGCGGCGGCATGCGTTGCGGGCTGTGGTCGCGCCGTCTGTCGCGCTGGAGAACTAGGAAGAGCTTACCCACTGACCAGGCGGCCCTTCGCGCCGCCTCGGCCACCGCGCGCGACGTGTCCCCGGGCTTTCGTCCTGGCA
>NZ_JBARCR010000755.1:0-3347 GCF_049794275.1 Trebonia sp. | reverse complement strand
GTTCTGCGGCGCGCAGCTGGGCGACGGCGGCCGCCGGCGTGCCGGGGACCGCCGGCTTCCTCGTGACGGTGCCGGGGATGGTCTTGCCCGGCGGCTCGACGATCATGGCGCGCAGCTGGGCGAGATGCGCCTGGTGCTCGGCGAGCAGCGCGCTGAGCGCCGGGGCCTCGGCGGAATAAGAAGCCATGGTCCGTTTGTATATCCAGATGAGGTTCTGCTCATCGGTCACGGCATCGAACAGCCCGCGCACGTCTGAGGACAGCGGCGGCGGGCCTGCCAGCGGGTTCGGGCCCGCGCAGGCGCTCAGCGCGAGAAACAAAGGCAGCGTCGTGGTCGACGCGGCGAGCAACTGACGCCTTCGGAGCATAGGCTCTAAGCATGCCACGTAGCTACGGCTGCTTCGGCTGCGGCGGGTTTGCCGTCCCGAGACATCGGCGGCGAGTGGCTTCCGTGGCCCGATAGGCTGGACCTGCGAAGATATAAGAGCCAAGGTTGATAGACGGCTCGCAGACGAGGAGGTCGTGATGCCCGGTGGCAACCGCCCCGTCACCAGTCCGGTGGACGAATCGCGGCTGGCCGGCCTGATCGGGCCCGTGGTGGCGGCGGCCGGGATGGACCTGGAGTCGGTGCGGGCGAGCGTGGCCGGACGGCGGCGGCTGCTGCGCGTGGTGGTCGACAGCGATCACGGTGTCAGCCTGGACGACGCGGCCGAGGTCAGCCGGGACGTGTCTGCCGCCCTTGACGCGACCGACGTGATGGGCGACATGCCCTACACGCTGGAGGTTTCCTCGCCAGGCGTGGACCGCCCGCTCACCGAGCCGCGGCACTGGCGGCGTGCGGCCGGACGGCTGGTGCGGGTTAAGGCGGGTGCGGGGACGGTGCAGGGCCGGGTGCTCGCGGCGGACGCAGCTGGCGTCACGCTGGACATCGACGGTGCCGAGCACCGGTTCGGCTATGGGGATCTGGGCGCGGGTGCCGTCCAGGTGGAGTTCGGGCGACTGCCCGACGCGGAACTTGACGAGCTTTCCGGCGCCGGAGTCGACGACGACGGGATATCTGACGAGAAGCTTTCCTACCAGGCGGATCTGGGAGCTGGCGGCGATGGACATTGACCTGAGCGTGCTGCGCAGCCTCGAGAGTGAGAAGGACATCTCGCTCGAAACGGTCATCAAGGCGATCGAGGACGCGCTGTTGATGGCGTACCACAAGACCGACGGGGCGAGCCCCGCGGCCCGCGTGGAGGTGGACAGGAAGACCGGCCACGTCACGGTGTGGGCGCGGGACACCGGTGTCGACGGCGCGACCGCCCGGGAGTACGACGACACGCCTGCCGGCTTCGGCCGGATCGCGGCCACGACCGCCCGTCAGGTGATCCTGCAGCGGCTGCGTGACGTCGAAGACGAAATGACGTTCGGCGAGTACGCGGGGCACGAGGGCGACATCGTGGCCGGCGTGATCCAGCAGGGCAAGGATCCGCGGACGGTGCTCGTGGACCTGGGCAAGATCGAGGCCGTGCTGCCGCCCGCCGAGCAGGTTCCCGGCGAGCGCTACGTGCACGGCGAGCGCATCCGCTGCTACGTGTGGCGGGTTCGCAAGGGCCACCGCGGGCCGTCGGTCACCCTGTCGAGGACCCACCCTGACCTGGTGCGGAAGCTGTTCGCGCTGGAGGTGCCCGAGATCGCCAGCGGCCAGGTGGAGATCGTCAAGATCGCGCGGGAAGCGGGCCACAGGACCAAGATCGCGGTGCAGTCGCATCAGTCGGGCGTGAACGCCAAGGGCGCGTGCATCGGCCCGGTGGGCAGCCGGGTCAGGAACGTCATGGCGGAGCTGCACGGTGAGAAGATCGACATCGTGGACTTCTCGGCCGACCCGGCCGATTTCGTGGCGAACGCGCTGTCGCCCGCCAGGGTGACCCGGGTGGACATCGTCGACCCGGTCGCGATGGAGGCCCGCGTGGTGGTGCCTGACTACCAGCTGTCGCTCGCCATCGGCAAGGAAGGGCAGAACGCGCGGCTGGCCGCGCGGCTCACCGGCTGGCGGATCGACATCAGGTCGGATGCCGCGCCGCCCGAGCCGGCCACGCCAGAACCGGCCGCCTCGGAGGCGGCTGAGGCTGGTGAAGCTGGTGAAGCGATTGAGGCTGGTGAAGCGGCTGAGGCTGGTGAGGCAGCCGAGACGGCTGGGGCCGGTCGGGTCGCTGGCGCGGTCCCGCGCGAGGCGCGCGCGGTGCCGCAGCAGGCGCGCGACGGGATAGGCGCGGTCAGCGACAACGCAGGGAAGTCGTAGCGGGCGCTGTCGCGCCCCGCGCCGGCGGGCGGCGCTGCTCGCGCGGCTGGTGACAGCCGCCAGGTGCCCTGGACTTGGTGAGACGGTAGACTATTGTGAGGATTGGTCGTGCGTTCTAAGCAGCTTGCGCCTGGGCCGGGGAGTTTTCCGGCACGCACCTGCGTTGGCTGCAAGGAACATGCGGCGAAGTCCAGCCTGCTTCGCCTAGTGGCGGTGGGGGACGATATCGTGCCCGACCCTCAAGCGCGGCAGCCCGGCCGGGGAGCGTACCTGCATCCCAGCCTGGCGTGCTTCGAACTGGCGCAGCGGCGTCGGGCGTTCTCGCGCGCGTTGCGCGTTCCGGGTCCGCTCAGCTCCGCCTCGCTTGCTTCGTACCTATCACGGCTGGACACAACGGAAACCTGTACGGAAAGCAGGTCGAGAAGCTTATGAGCGCTCGATGAGCACAAGGCGATGAACGGCGCGAGCTGACGCCGACCCGGAGCACCCTATGCCTCGGATCGGCTGACGATTCGGGAGATGGCCCTGGGAAGGGCCGAGCAGAGGAGCATAGTGGCGAAGGTCCGGGTTTACGAACTCGCGAAGGAGTTCGGTGTAGAGAGTAAGGCTGTCATGGCCGAGCTCGAGAATATGGGCGAGTTCGTGCGTTCGGCGTCATCGACGATCGAGGCGCCGGTCGTCCGCAGGCTCAAGGAGCAGTTCGCCGGCGATTCGGCGAAGCCGGGTCGCCAGGCCCAGCGTGCCGCCGCCCCGGCGGTCCGCCGGGATCAGGGCGGCGACGGGCAGCGTGGCGATCGCGGTCCAGGCCAGGTTTCCGGTGACGACGTCAATGGCGGCGCCCCGAGCGCGCCTGTCGGCCAGGTAGCCCCGGCTCCGGCGCCGATCGCGGACGACCGCGGTTCAGTTGCCGGTACTTCTTCCGGCGCGCCTGACGTGGCCGGGACCAGGCCCGCGCCGCGTCCCGTGCCGCCGCGTCCGGTTCCGTCGGTGCCTGATGTCGGCGCGCCTGCCGGGTCTCCCGACGCAGGGTCTCCCGACGTCGGGCGTCCAGAGGCGCGCCC
>NZ_JBARCR010000754.1:0-1858 GCF_049794275.1 Trebonia sp. | reverse complement strand
GACCAGAACGGTGTCAAACCCGCCAGGCACATGTACCGCCTTCCACCAGGGAATTTCCCGTACAGAAGGTCAAGTTTAGCCGCACCGCCCGGTCAGCCTGGCGTCCCTGGCGGCGCCGCGGAGGCCTGGCCGGGCGGGGCGGCCTCGGTCGGCGTGCCAGGGGCAGGCGTGCCAGGGGCCGACGTGTCAGGGGCTGGGGTGCCAGGGGCCGACGTGTCAGGGGCTGGGGTGCCAGGGGCTGGCGTGCCAGGGGCCGGCGCGGGACGCGGCGCGGGCGTGACCCGCAGCCGGGCGATCCGGCGGCCGTCCATCTCGGTGACCATGATCGTGTAACCGGGGACCTTGACCGAGTCGCCGGGCGACGGCACCTCGCCGAGCGCCGCGAGCACGTAGCCCGCCACCGTCTCGTACGGGCCTTCAGGAAGCTCGATGCTGGTCTGCTCAGCGAACTCGTCCAGGTTGAGCAGGCCGTCCACGTCAACCTCGCCGCGCGGCAGCTTGGTGGCCGCGGCGAGCCCGGTGTCGTACTCGTCCCTGATGTCGCCGATCAGCTCCTCCACCAGGTCCTCGAGGGTGACGATTCCCGCGGTGCCGCCGTACTCGTCGGCCACGATCGCCAGGTGCGCCCGGTCCCGGCGCATCTCCGACAGCGCGGCGAGCACCGTCTTGCTAATCGGCAGGAACTTTACCGGCCTGATCACCTCGTCGACCAGCGCCATCCGGTCCGGGGCCGTCGGTCCGAGCAGGTCCCTGATGTGCACGAAGCCGATTACGTTGTCGTAGGAGTCCTGGTAGACCGGCAGCCGTGAGTACGGCACGCTCGACGCGATGCGCGCCGCCTCGCCGATCGTGGTGCCTGCCGCGAGGAACTCCACCTCCGTGCGCGGCAGCAGCACCTCGCGGATCTGCCGCTTGCCCGCGTCGAAGACCTCCCCGACGATGCGCCGCTCGTCTGCGCTCAGCGCCTGGGTGCCGGTGACCAGCTCGCGCAGCTCCGCCTCGGTCATCGCCTGGCGGCCCTGCCGCGGGTCGCCGCCGAGCAGCGTGACGACCACGTTGACCGAGACCGACAGCAGCCACACCACCGGCCTGGCGAGCGTGGCGATCCGGTCCAGCGTCGGCGCGGCGAGCAGCGCTATCGGGACTGTGCGCTGCAGCGCCAGCCGCTTGGGCGCCAGCTCAGAGAGGACCAGGGTGATGAACGTGATGCACACAGTGACGATGCCGAACGCCAGCGGCCCAGCGACGTCATCCGACACGTGTTGCCCGATCAGCCAGGACCGCAGCGCGGTGGCTAGCGTGTCGGCGCCGAACGCGCCGACAACCAGGGTCGCCAGCGTCGTGCCGATCTGTACGGCGGACAGGAACCTGTTGGGGTCCGACGCCAGCCGCGCGGCCTTCGCGCCGCGCCTGCCGCGCCTCGCCAGCGACCGGACCTGCCCCTCGCGCAGCGAGACCAGCGCCATCTCCGCCGCGGCGAAAAACCCGCCGATGCACACGATGACAATGACGATGATGACGTCCCAGACGACCTGGCTCACGCTGTGATCGCCGACTTCCCCGGTCTCTTGTGCCAGCTGCGCTATCGCGGCCAGTCTAGACGGGATAGCGTATGCGTCCCGTGAGACCGCTGGCCACCTGGGCGACGACGCGGACGCCGGGAACGTTCAGGGAGGCACTGTGAGATGGTTCGCGCCGGGGCGGGCCAACCTGATGGGCGAGCACACCGACTACAACGAGGGGTACGTGCTTCCGTTCGCGCTCGCCCACGGCGTGACGGCCAGCGTCGCCGCCCGGCCGGGGCGCCCGGGGCGCCCCTGGCGCCCCGGCCGGATGCTGGCGCTGCGCTCCAAGCAGG
>NZ_JBARCR010000753.1:0-3405 GCF_049794275.1 Trebonia sp. | reverse complement strand
TCGGTCATCGCGCCGAACTCCGCCCCGCTGATGACCTTGCCATCGATGCCAAGCTGGCGGGCGATCGCGGCCGCGGTAACCGCGTGATCACCGGTGATCATGCGGACCTCGATCCCGGCGGACTTCGCCTGCCCGACCGCTGCCTTGGCACCGGGCCGCGGCGGGTCGACGATTCCGACGAGAGCCAGCAGTTCCAGATCGGTCACTAGCGGGAGCAGGTCAGCCCCCGGATCGAAGGCCGCCGGGTCGAAATCCCTGCGTGCGGTTGCGATGACCCGCAGGCCCTCTTCCGCGAACCGGTGGTTATCGGCCAGGTACCGCTCGCGGAGACGGCCGTCGAGCGGAACTGGGCCGGCGTCCGGGTCCAGCACCGTGGCGGCCCGGGCCAGGAGCTGATCGGGCGCCCCCTTCACGAAGCAGCGGATCACCGCCTTCCCCGATTCATCGGTCATCTTGTGGAACGTCGCCATGAGCTTGTACTCGGCGTCGAAGGGGAGCTCGGCGATTCTCGGGTGTACCTGCCTGGTCAAGACGGCGTCGATGCCGCCTTTCGCGGCCAGCACGACCAGGGCTCCCTCGGTCGGGTCGCCGATCAGCTCGCCGTCGCTGAGCACCGCGTCGGAGGCCATGACCATCGGCATCAGGAACTGGTCCAGCGGGATCTCCGCCTGTCCGGCGACGCGGTTGATGCGCCCGTGGGTCGAGTAGCCCTTTCCCTCGACCGCATAGCGGTGCCCGGCGACGACCATCTGGACCGCGGTCATCTGGTTCAGCGTGAGCGTCCCGGTCTTGTCCGTGTTGATCGCGGACGTGGACCCCAGGGTCTCGGTCGAAGGGAGCTGCTTCATGATGGCGCCGACCTTGACCAGAGCCCGGGTGCCCCACGCCAGGATCGTCGTCACCACCATGGGCAACTGCACCGGGACCGCCGCGATGGCGAAGGCGACCGCGGCGGGCAACACCGCGTTGAAGGTATAGCCGCGAGACAGGTTCACGGCCATCGACGCGATCAGCGCGACACCCGCGACCAGCAGGAGCTGCTTTGAGAGCCGGTCGAGCTGGCGGGTGAGCGGGGTCTTGACCGTCGGCTGCGCCTGGAGCATTCCCGAGATGTGGCCGACTTCGCTCGCCATCCCGGTCGCGGTGACTACGAACTCGCCCGTCCCGCGGGTGACAGAGGTGTTCATGTACACCATGTCGGTCCGGTCGCCCAGCGGCATGCCGACTTCCCCGACCGGGGCCGTACCCTTCGAGACCGGCAGGCTCTCCCCGGTCAGCTCGGACTCGGCGACCTCCAGCGAGGCCACCCGGAGCAGCCTGCCGTCAGCCGGAACGACGTCACCCGCCTCGATCGAGACGACATCGCCGGGGACCAGCTGTGCAGCGGGGATCTCCGCCTCCTGGCCATCGCGCCGCACCCGGGCGGTCACGATCAACCTCCGCTGGAGCGCGGCGACCGCGCTCTCAGCCCCGCCCTCCTGCTGCAGGCCGAGAACCGCGTTAGCCAGTGTCAGCAGAATCAGCAGAAGGCCGGTTCCCAGCTGACGGAGGGGGAAGAGGCTGAGGAGGCCGACCACGAGCAAGACGATCTGCATGGGGTCGGAGTACTGGCGGATGAACGCGCGCCAGCGAGGCTCTGCCCTGCCTGCGGCGAGCGTGTTGGCGCCGAACCGGCCGACCCGCGACGCCGCCTCCGCCGAGCTCAGGCCGTGCCGCGGGTCTGCCTCCTCGGCTCGCAGCACCTCCTCGGCGCTAAGCGTGTGCCACGCGGCCTCTGCGGCCAGCGCCTGGCGCTCCGCCCCGGGCACATCGACCAGTCTGGCCTGCACGGGACACCCCCTTCCCGGCGAGCTACTACCGAGACGACCCGAACCCCCGCCGCCGGCCAGCAGCCCCTGCTGAGCGCCGGGCGCAGGCAGCGGCCCAACCGATCCTCAAAGAAGTCGGCGGAATACAACCGTCCATTCTGCCGTCCCTCCATCGCCTCGCGCCATTACCTGTGTCTGACGACTCCTCGCCTTCGCAACCTGGCAGCTCCGGGAACGGCGCGCTGGCCAACGTCGCGTTCGACTTGGCGCTGCGCGACAACGTTCCGTCGATACGCGCAGCAGGTGATCCGTACTCAGCGTAGGGGGGCCACCACCATGTCCGTGGTCATGACGGCACGTCGATGGCGGCGGTGAGGTGGAGGGTGCCGCTGATAGTAGTGCCGGGTGCTGGCAGGGTTCGGTGCTCGCTGACGTCTAGTGTCCCGGTCTTGAGTTCCCTATCACCACTTGAGTCGCCTTTAGCTTCAGCTGACTGGTTCGATGATGACAGGGCGGCCGGAGTGCAGTGTGCTGGGAGGGTGGGAGATCCCGTGCTGGCGCCGCTGGTATTGTCGCAGGACGAACAGCGCACATTAGAGAACTGCGCCAACCTATATATCGCTAACGGTTGCGACGATCGCCAATTCAGCCCTGCCGTTCGTATCGGCGGCGTGCCGAGCGATGCTCCTATGCCTTGCCAAGGGGATTCTTCTAACATTCTTGGCCTCATTTTGGGTCCTGGACTGGAATGGTGATGGGGCCAGGGTGGGCCAGGCAGGGCGAGCCGCGAGGGCCTCGCATTAATGCCGGGGAGCAGCATCGGGCGCGAGCCGCATGACGAGGAACTGAGCCTGACACGTGCGAGGTGCTCGTTGCGGCTAGTCTCGTCGCACTGACGCTTCCGCCGTACCGAGGGCTGCCCGTACCGTTAGGCATGAGAATCCGGCGGCCGGATTCCCGGCGGCAGAACCACCACGCGTCCTTGTCTCTGCGGCGGATTGGGCGTAGCGTAAAAGAAGAAAGGTGTACCCGTCCATCTCGTGTGGATGAATCGATATCCTTTTCGGCTGCTCTGGACCCCGGTAGCGCCTTACGTGCAGCTAAGCCGAGGGTGACATATGGCGGCATCTGACCTTTTCCATGCTTGCTGTCGGTCAACGACGCACCGCTTGCGAGCAGGAAAGGGGCGACGCGATGGCGATGGACTGGCATGACACTTTGATGGGATCCGTGCTGGTGATTTCTGGCGGGCTGACGTTCGCGTACATCAGAGCCGCTTCGAAGATTCTGCTCATCCTGACTCTTATCGGTGCTGCCGCCACAATCGTCATCGGTGTGCTGCTGTTCTTTCATCTTGCCTGAGGCGCTGCATCCGAGGAGCGTCCATCACCTACTGGCTGCCCGTGGCGCCTGGCTGGCTGTCTTGGCGCGCCCTGCCACGGCGGGAGTACGTATGAAATCGCGCACGGTGCTCATAGCGGTGGCCAGCAGCTGGCTGCGCGCACATGGGCTGATCTCGGCGGGGGTGACGCACGTTGGGTGACGACATCAGGCCCGTGGCCGCCGGGAACGGCCCGGCCAGCTTGCCGCCGGGCCC